>JAGSPQ010000901.1 GCA_018262385.1 Myxococcaceae bacterium
GCTCTAGGCCTTCTCGGGCTCCAGCTTGCCCGGCAGCCCCTCGAGCGCGTCGAGGATCCGGCGGTTCTTCTTCTCGTCGGACTTCGGCGGAGCGACCACCCGGGGCGCCGGCTTCTCGCGGGTCATCGTGGTGCCCTGGATCAGCATGTCGAGATCCGGCCCATCGAGCGTCTCGTACTCCATCAGCGCGTCGGCGATCCGCTTCAGCGGCTCGGAGTTCTCGACCAGGATCTTCTTCGCCCGCTCGTAGGAGCCCATCACGATCCCGCGCACTTCGGCGTCGATCTGCTTGGCGGTGTCTTCCGAGTAGTCGGGCTTGCTGGCGAAGTCGCGGCCGAGGAACACCTCGCCCTGGGCGCCGCCGAAGGTCAGCGGCCCCAGCTTCTCGCTCATCCCCCAGCGGCAGACCATCGCCCGCGCCATGTTGGTCGCGCGCTCGATGTCGTTGGAGGCTCCGGCGCTCATCTCGCCGAAGGTGAGCTCCTCGGCGATCCGGCCGCCCAGCAGCATGCACAGATCATCCATCAGCTGCTTCTTGTAGCGGTTGAGCTGATCCTCGACCGGGAGCGACCAGGTCAGGCCCAGGGCCTGCCCGCGGGGAATGATCGTGACCTTGTGAACCGGATCGCAGCCGGGCAGCAGCTTGCCGACCAGCGCGTGTCCCGCCTCGTGAACGGCGGTGTTCCGCTTCTCCTTCTCGGTCATGATCATCGACTTGCGCTCGGGACCCATGAACACCTTGTCCTTGGCGGATTCGAAGTCGCGCAGATCGACCTTCTCCTTGTTCGTGCGCGCCGCGAACAGCGCCGCCTCGTTGACGAGGTTCTCCAGATCGGCGCCCGTCATTCCGGGAGTGCCGCGCGCAATCACCTCGAGCTCGACATCGGCCCCCAGTGGAACGCGGCGGGTGTGGACCTTGAGCACGCCCAGCCGGCCCTTCAGATCCGGACGGGGGACGACGATTCGCCGGTCGAAGCGGCCCGGCCGCTGGAGCGCGGGATCGAGCACGTCGGGCCGGTTGGTGGCCGCCATCAGGATCACGCCCTCGTTCGACTCGAAGCCGTCCATCTCGACCAGCAGCTGGGTGAGGGTCTGCTCGCGCTCGTCGTGACCGCCGCCCAGGCCGGCGCCACGGTGACGGCCGACCGCGTCGATCTCGTCGATGAAGATGATGCAGGGAGCGTTCTTCTTGCCCTGCTCGAACAGGTCGCGCACCCGGCTCGCGCCGACGCCGACGAACATCTCGACGAAGTCAGAGCCCGAGATGCTGAAGAACGGCACGCCCGCTTCGCCCGCGACCGCGCGCGCCAGCAGCGTCTTGCCGGTGCCCGGAGGCCCCATCATCAGCACGCCCTTCGGGATCCGGCCACCGAGCTTGGTGAACTTCTTCGGGTCCTTGAGGAAGGCGATGATCTCCTCGAGCTCTTCCTTGCACTCGTCGATCCCCGCCACGTCGGCGAAGGTGACCTTGTTGTGGCTCTCCGAGAGCAGCTTCGCCTTCGACTTGCCGAAGGTCATCGCCTTGCCGCCGCTGCCCTGCAGCTGCCGCATGAAGAAGATGAAGAAGAGGAAGAGGAAGACCACCGGCATCCACTGGCTGAGGATCGTCATCCAGATGCCGTTCTGCTCGGCGTTCTCGAACTTCACATCGACGTTGTCCTCTTTGAGATCCTTGAGGATCAGCGCGTCGGCCACCGGCCCGGTCGAACGGAACTTCTCGTTCGTGTCCACCAGGGTGCCCGCGTAGACGTTGCCCTTGATCGCCACGGAGGTGATCTTCTTGTCCTTCACCTTCTTCTGGAACGAGGTGAAGGTCAGCTCCTGCACCTCTTCACCGGAGTGGGAGAAGAAATTGTAGAAGGCAACGAAGAGGATGATCAGAATCACCCAGAGACCAATGGTCTTGTAGCTAGAACGCACGATTTTGAAACCCCTTCGATTAGTCCCGGATTCCCGAATCTTTCCGGACTATTGACGACGTACTTCGACGGTACCACTTTCGTAATCCGATTCTATAACGCATCCGGCACCCGGGTGCCCGTGGCCTGAGTGAAGTTCCGTGAAGGGGCCGGCTCGGCCGCCAGCCAGCCGTCGCGGTTCACCAGCACCAGATCCTTCGGCAGCGTCGCCGGCCGGCCCTGGCTGATCGCCTCGAGGATGTCTTCGAGCAAGGGGGCATCCACCTGCAGTTTGTTCCCGCTCAGCCACTGGGCGATCACTCTTCGTCGAATCGGACGCTCGAGCGCGTCCACCGCGAGGGCGTCGAGGGTGGCGGCCTGGCTCACCCGTTCGAGCGCCGCTGTTGCCGAATGCTCGAGCAGGGCTTCGTCTTCCGCAGCGTATTGGGCAAATCGGGCCAGGTGCTGTTCCACCCTGGGGCCGCAGGTCTGCTCGTAGAGCGGCAGCAGCTCGCGCCGCACCCGCACCCGCAGGAACCGGGGGTCGGCGTTCATCGGATCCTCGACGAACGGCTCGCCGAGCGCGGCGAGGTAGGCGCGCACCTCGGCCCGGGTCCGCCCCAGCAGCGGGCGGATCAGCGCGCCCATGCGCGCCGCAATCGCCGCCGCTCCTCCCAGCGCTGCGCCGCGGGCCAGCCGCATCAGCACCGTCTCGGCCTGGTCCGAGGCGGTGTGGGCGGTGGCGATCAGCTCCAGCCCCCGATCGATCCGCACCGCTTCCAGCTGGGCGTAGCGGGCGTCGCGGGCGCGCTGCTCCAGCGCCGGCCCGTCGGTGAGCCCCAGCGATCGGGCGTGCGCCGGCAGGCCCAGCCGCTGCGCGCGCTCCACCACCGTCTGGACCTCGCCGCCCGACTCCGCCCGCAGCCCGTGATCGAGG
>JAGSPQ010000902.1 GCA_018262385.1 Myxococcaceae bacterium
CGCCGGGACCTCGATGATCATCTCCCCCACCCGCAGCACCGCCCCGCGCTCGCCGAGGGTGACGATCGGCAGCGCCACTCCCCGGGCCCGCAGCGCCGCCAAGGCGCGCGCCGGATCCTGCTCGCCGGTGACGAATTCGATCTCCTCGTCCGACAGCTTCACCACCGTGCAGAGCCCCAGCAGCTCGTCCAGCAGCGCGCGCAGCTGGGCCGGATCCTTCCACAGGTGCAGCCGGAGGTTCGGATCGCAGGAGACGATCTGCCCCCGATCCTTCGCCGCCCTGGCCGCGGACAGCGACGCCTCGCGGGCGGTCGGCAGCAGCAGCGAGTTGGTGCCCAGATGGAGCACCTTCGCGCTGGCGAGGAACCCGTGGTCCACGTCGCGCAAGGCCAGCTGAAACTCGGCCGCCTGGTGCCGGTAGAAGAGGAAGCTGCGCTCGCCCTGCGCGGTGAGCGAGATGAAGCCGATCCCGGTCTTCCCCTCGACGGTGTGGCGCAGGTGGCTGACGTCGACCCCTTCGCGGGCGAGCTCTTCGGCGATGAAGTGGCCCAGCTCGTCCTCGCCGGTGACGCCGCACATCGCCGAGCGCCCGCCCAGCCGCGAGATCCCGACCACCACGTTCGCCGGCGCGCCGCCGAGGCACTTCTTCCACGTCTCGACGTCCCGCACCCGCGCGCCCGGCCGCTCGGGCAGGAAGTCGACCAGCGCCTCGCCCAGCGCGATCACGTCGAGCGGGCCCATCAGTCGGTGCCCACCTGGTGCATGAAGTCGACGCTCTTCAGCTTCCGGCCGAGGTGATGGGCGATGAACACGTTGAGCAGCTCGCGGCACCGGGCCCGCGTCTCGGGCGGCAGCGGGGTGCGCTCTCCGGCCTGCAGCCGGGCCAGCGCCTCCACCACCTCGGCGGTGACCGGCAGCCCCTGGGGCACCCGGTGCGCGCAGCCCTCGCAGGTCACCCCGCCCGCCTCCGGGTCGAACCGCGGGCGGGTGCCGGTGAGGGAGCCGCAGATCGCACAGGGAGCGAAGCGGGGCATGAACCCGGTGAGCCGCAGCGCATCGAGCTCGAACTTCAGCAGCGAGGTCGGGCCGGCCCTGCGCGCATCGAGCTCGGTCAGGTAGGCGAGCAGGCAGTCGAACAGCGGCTCGTGCGGCTGGTGATCGCGGGTCAGCTCGCGGCACAGCTCGAGGCAGTACAGCGCCCGACTGATCCGCGGCAGATCCTCGCGCAGGGTGAAGAAGCTGCTGACGATGTCGACGCTGTCCAGCCGGCAGGTGTCGCCGCGCCGCTCGACCAGCTGGGCCTTGAGGTGGGTGCCCAGCTCGAGCGCGCCGGCGAAGCGCCGCTTGCTCTTGCGCGCCCCGGCGGCGAACGCGCTCAGGCGCCCCCGGCCGCGGGTGAACAGCGTCACCACCCGATCGGCATCCCCGTAGTCGAGCGAAGCAAGCACGACCGCCTCTTCGACGAACCGCTCCACCGTCCTACCGGCCCCAGGGCGGAGGCAGCTGGCCCATCACCACGAAGAACACGTACGCCCCGGCCGCCCCTGCCGCGAGCAACACCAGCAGCGTCTTCAGCGCCCGCGACTTGCGCCGGTACTCGAGCACCGCCGGCAGCGTCTCGGGATCCTTCGCCACTCCGGGGATCTCGTGCCAGCGGGTAATCGCGTCGTCGGCCGACAGCCCGATCACCTGCGCGTAGGCCCGGATCAGGTTCTGCAGAAACACCCGCTCGGGCAGCCGCTCGCTCTGGCCGTCCTCGAGCGCCGCCAGCAGCGTGGCGGGGATCTTGGTCGAGCGCGCCACCTCGTCGCGCGACATCCCGCGCAGCTCGCGCTGCTGAGAGAGGAACCGGCCGAACTCGGCGTAGTCGCTCACTTACGGACCCGTCGCATTCTTCAGCCGCACGCAGTCGTCCTTGCTGGCGTCTTCCTTGGCGATGCAGGTCTCGAACGCTTTCTTCGCCGGCTCGGCCTGCCCGATCTTCGACAGGCACACCCCCTCGCGCAGGTACGCGTCGCCCACCTCCGGGCACGACTCGCGGTACTTGCCGTAGTTGCGGCACGCCTCGGGCAGGTTGCCCTGCTCCTCGTAGATGTTGCCCAGCTTCAGGTAGCCGAAGCAGAACTTCGGGTTGGTGGTGATCGCGCTCTTCAGGTTCTCGATCGCGGTGCGGGAGTCGCCCAGCTTGTAGCGGGCCCACCCGGCGTTGCTCTGGGCGATCCACGACTCGCGGTAGGTCATGTCGTTGAGCGCCAGCTCGTACTGCTTGATCGCGTCCTCGTACCGCTTCTGCTCGAGGAACAGGTTGCCCAGGTTGGTCAGCGCCGCCGAGAACTTGGGGCGGATCTGCAGCGCCTTCTCGTAGGACAACCGCGCCGCGTCGAGCTTGCCGAACACGTTGTGCTCGAGCACCCCCTTCGCATGCCACGCCTCGGCGAGGCCGGGGTCGAGCTCGATCGCCATCTGGAACTGCTGCATCGCGGTCGGCGGATCCTTCACCTGGGAGTCGACGCCCATGTCGTAGTGCAGGCCGGCGGCGTCGCGGTCCTGCTCGCTCGGCACGTGCGCGCAGCCGCCCAGCCCGGCGAGCACCGCGGCGAGGCCGAACGCCGAGAACAGCTTGCCCAGCGCGGAGGCAGTGGTCGCTCCGTTGCCGGCGCGCGGGTCGGCCTTCCCGCCGGTCGGCCTGGGCGGCTCGCGCTGGAACAGCGGCAACGTCGCCACCAGCTCTTCCTGTTCCTGGGGCGCCCGCCCGCGAAAGTTGAGGTTGTCCATGATGAAGCCCATCGACTCGACGAACCCGAGCGCCTCGCCTTCCTCCGCC
>JAGSPQ010000903.1 GCA_018262385.1 Myxococcaceae bacterium
GCTGGTCGACCGCACCGGCAAGCACACCAGCGACGAGCTGCGCAGCTACCAGGACTGGTTCCTGCGCTACGCGGTGCAGAGCGTGCCGGGAGTGGCCGAGGTGGCGACCGTCGGCGGGCAGGTTCGCCAGTACCAGGTGATCGTCAACCCCAACGCGCTCGCCGCCCAGGGGCTGCCGCTGCAGACGGTGATCGACGCGGTCCGCAAGGGGAACAACGACGTCGGCGGCCGGCTGATCGAGCTGTCGGGCCGCGAGTACATGGTGCGCGGCCGGGGCTACGTGAAGTCGATCGCCGATCTCGAGAGCCTGGTGCTGAAGACCGAGCGGGGCACTCCGATTCAGGTCAAGGACGTGGCGTCGGTGGTGCTGGGGCCGCAGATGCGCCGCGGCACCGCCGATCTCAACGGCCAGGGCGACGTGGTGGGCGGGATCGTGGTGATGCGCCACGGCGAGAACGCGCTGACGGTGATCGACCGGGTCAAGGCCCGCCTGGCCGAGCTGCGCCCTTCCCTGCCCGAGGGGGTGGAGGTGATCACCACCTACGATCGCTCGGACCTGATCGAGCGGGCGATCACCACCGTCCGGAACAAGCTGCTCGAAGAGATCGTCATCGTCTCGCTGATCATCCTCCTCTTCCTCTGGCACATCCCTTCGGCCACGGTGCCGATCATCACCATCCCGGCCAGCATCGCGCTCTCGTTCATCCCGATGTACGCGCTGGGGGTCAACGCCAACCTGATGTCGCTGGCCGGAATCGCGATCTCGGTCGGGGTGCTGGTCGACGGCGCGATCGTGGAGGTGGAGAACGCCTACAACCGGATCCACCTCTGGGAGGCCGGGGGCCGCAAGGGCGACTTCCGCCAGGTGCGGCTGGCGGCGCTGCTCGAGGTGGGCCCCTCGGTCTTCTTCTCGCTGCTGGTGATCGCGGTCGCGTTCGTCCCGGTCTTCACCCTCGTCGATCAAGAGGGTCGGCTGTTCCGCCCGCTGGCGTTCTCGAAGAACCTCGCGATGGGGATCGCCGCGCTGCTGGCGATCACCCTCGACCCGGCGATGCGGATGCTGTTCGCCCGCATCGACCCGTTCACCTTCCGCCCCCGGCCGGTGGCCTGGCTGGCGACCCAGCTGCTGGTGGGGAAGTACCACTCGGAAGAGCGGCACCCGATCAGCCGCCTGCTCCACCGGCTCTACGAGCCGCCTTGCCGGCTGGTGCTGCGCCACCCGTGGACGACGATCGCGCTCAGCGCGCTGATCGTCGCCGGCACAGTGCCCGTCTACCTGAAGCTCGGGTCGGAGTTCATGCCGCCGCTGCGCGAGGGCAGCCTGCTCTTCATGCCCTCGGCGGTTCAGCCCGGGATGTCGGTGGCCGAGGCGCAGAAGCTGCTGCAGCTGCAGGACAAGATCATGATGACCTTCCCCGAGGTGCGGCAGGTCTTCGGGAAGGCCGGGCGCGCGGGCACCTCGACCGACCCGGCGCCGCTGACGATGATGGAGACGACGGTGCTGCTCCAGCCCGAGCTGTCGTGGCGCGAGAAGCCGCGCTGGTTCTCCCCCTGGGCGCCCGAGTGGCTCAAGAGCGTGCTGCGCACCGGCTGGCGCGATCGGATCACCGAGGAGGAGCTGATCGAGCAGCTGAACACCGCGCTCACCCTGCCCGGGGTGAGCAACGCCTGGACGATGCCGATCAAGGCCCGGCTGGACATGCTGTCGACCGGGATCCGGACCCCGGTCGGGATCAAGCTCAGCGGGGCCGACCTGGCGACGATTCAGAAGGTGGCGCTCGAGATCGAGGCGGTGGTGAAGACGGTGCCGGGCACCCGCAGCGTCTTTGCCGAGCGGGTGGCCGGCGGGTACTTCGCCGACTTCGTCCTCCACCGCGACAAGCTGGCCCGCTATGGGCTGTCGGTCGACGACGCCAACACCCTGGTGATGACCGCGGTGGGCGGCGACAACCAGACCACCACCATCGAGGGCCGCCAGCGCTACGGGGTCAACGTCCGCTACGCCCGCGACTACCGCGAGGACCTCGAGTCACTGCAGCGGGTGCTGCTGCCGCTGCCGGGCGGCCAGGGGCAGATCCCGATGTCGGAGATCGCCGAGGTGAAGCTGGTCGAGGGCCCGTCGATGATCCGCGACGAGAACGGGCTGCTGTCCGGGTACGTCTACGTCGACTTCGACACCTCGAAGACCGACGTCGGCAGCTACGTCGATCACGCCAAGGCGGTGGTGGCCGCGCACATCAAGCTCCCGACCGGGTACGCGATCGCCTGGAGCGGGCAGTACGAGAACATGCTGCGGGTGAAGGAACGGCTGAAGCTGGTGGTGCCGCTGACCCTGGTGCTGATCTTCGCCCTGCTGTTCCTCAGCACCCGGTCGACCTTCAAGACCACGCTGGTGATGCTGGCGGTGCCGTTCTCGGCGGTCGGCGCGGTGTGGCTGCTCTACGCGCTCGACTACAACGTCTCGATCGCCGTCTGGGTGGGGATGATCGCGCTGATGGGGCTCGACGCCGAGACCGGGGTCTTCATGCTGCTCTTCCTCGATCTGTCGCACGACGACGCGAAGAAGCGGGGCCAGCTGAAGACGACGTCGGACCTGGTCGAGGCGATCGTCCACGGGGCGGTGAAGCGGGTCCGGCCGAAGGCGATGACGGTGTGCGCGGCGTTCATCGGCCTGCTGCCGATCATGTGGTCGACCGGCGCGGGCTCCGACCTGATGAAGCGGATCGCCGCCCCGATGGTCGGCGGCCTGGTCACCTCGTTCGCGATGGAGCTGCTGGTGTACCCGGCGATCTACTTCCTCTGGCGGAAGAAGGAGCTGCCCCAG
>JAGSPQ010000134.1 GCA_018262385.1 Myxococcaceae bacterium
GCTCGCAGCTGAGCGCCCTGCCCCAACCCGAGCAGAACGCGTTCAAGCTGCTCGAGGCGCTGGCCAGCGCGGAGGACGTCAAGGCGATCTCCGACGTGAAGCGCTGGGCCGGGGTCGGCAACCCCGCCGGGATGGCGGCCGGTCACGAGGCGATCGGCCCGCAGACGCTGAAGGATGTCGCGGCGGCGTTCGCGCGGGCGGGTCACCCGCTCACCACCGAGCACCTCAACGCGTTCAAAGCCAACCGGAGGCTGAGCGGCGGCAGCCAGCTGGGGCCGACGACCGCGCGGGCGCTGGTGAACGAGGTGGTGCGCGCCAACACAGAGCCGGCGGCGGACTACACCCACGTCGCTTTTCGGGGAGTGACGGTCAATCGCCGCACCGCGACGATGCTCACCCGCGCGGAGCAACTGTCGAACGGCCTCGGAGGGCCGGCGCGCTTCACGCTCTCGCAAGGCAGCTACCACCCGGGAGTGTCGAAGAGCGCCGGCACCCACGACGGCGGCGGAGTGGTCGACGTCTCAGTCTCCGGGAAGAGCCGGGCGGACCAACTGCAGATGGTGAAGGCGCTGCGGCAGGCCGGCTTCGCTGCGTGGCTCCGTGGTTCTGCCGAGAACATGTCGCCGCACATCCACGCGGTGGCGATCGGCGATCGGCAGCTCGCCGCCGGCGCCCGGCACCAGGTGGCGGAGTACTTCTGGGGTGGCGACGGCCTGGTGGGCGACCGCTCCGATCCCAACCGCGCCCTCGGGCGGCCGATGCCGCAGTGGGCCCGGAAGTACGCCCCGTGAGGCCCGTCACCCGGGCGCGTGCAGCTCGGGCGGACCTCGGTGGGCGTGAAGCCGTCGCTTCAGCTGGTTCAACGGAAGTGTGTTGAGCAGGTCCTCGCGCTCGAGCCAGCCCCGCCGGGCGACCCAGACCCCGTAGCGCAGGTTCGCCAGCTGGCTGGCGTGGTGCGCATCGCTCGAGATGACGAGGCGAACGCCCGCCTCCTTCGCCAACCGGCAGTGCTTGTCGTCGAGGTCGAGCCGATCGGGCGTGGCGTTGATCTCGAGCGCGACGCCCTGCTCGCGCGCGACCTCGAGCACCTGCTGGAAGTCGAAGGCGTAGGGGTCGCGAATTCCGAGCTGGCGGCCGGTCGGGTGTCCGAGCACGTCGACCACCCCCGACCGCAGCGCCCGCACGATCCGGCGGGTCATCTTCTCGGGCGAATCGGAGAAGTGCGAATGGACGCTGGCCACCACGCAGTCGAGCTCGGCCAGCACCTCGAGCGGAAGGTCCAGCTCGCCGTCGCCGAGGATGTCCACCTCCACCCCGGTGAGCAGATGAGGCCCTCGCCTCACCTGCGCCTCGAGGCGGTGAATCTCGAGCGCCAGCGCGCGCATCGGCCCCGCCTCCAGCCCCAGCGGCCTCGACCTCGAGTGATCGGTGATCGCCAGGTATCTGCGCCCGAGGTGGCCCGCCTCTTCGCGCAGCTCCTCGACGGACGAGCGCCCGTCGGAGGACGCCTCCGAGTGGACGTGGAGATCGCCGAGGAGGTCGGCCTCTTCAATCAGGCGCGGCAGGCGCCCGGCTGCCGCGGCCTCGACCTCGCCGGCGCCTTCGCGCAGCTCGGGGGGAATCCAGGGCAGCCCGACGAGGCGGAACACGTCCTCCTCGGTGGCGCCGCCCAGCCGCCGTCCCTCGCGGTCGAACACTCCGTACTCGCTGAGCTTGAGCCCCTGCCGCATCGCCCGGGTGCGGACCTCGATGTTGTGGGACTTGCTGCCGGTGAAATAGTGCATCGCCGCGCCGAACGATTGCGGGGGCAGGATCCGCAGGTCCGCCTGCAGGCCGCTCTTCAGCCGGGCGGTGCACCGGGTCGGCCCGCTCGCCACCAGCTGCTGCACCTCGGGCGCCCGCTTGAACGCGGCGATCACCGCGTCCACCTCGAGCGAAGCCACCAGCAGGTCGAGGTCGCCGATCGTCTCTCTGCGGCGGCGGATGCTGCCGGCGACCTCCGCGGCCTGGACCCCGGGAACCTCACGCAGCTGCCGGACGATCGCCTCCGCGGAGGCCAGGGCCCGGTAGAGGGGAACCCGGCCCTTCCGGGCGCGATGGCGCTCGATCGCCAGCAACAAGGCCGCGACCCGCCTGGGGCCCATGCGCGGCAGCTTCTCCAGCGCACCACTGCGGCAGGCGACCTCGAAATCCTCCAGCCCTTTTACGTGCAGCCGCTTCCAGGCCAGGGCCGCGGTCTTCGGGCCGAGCCCCTCGACCTTGAGCAGCTCGAGCAGGCCGGGGGGCACCCGGGCGAGGAGCTTGTCGTGCTCGCGATAGTGACCGGTGGCGAGCAGCTCTTCGATGTGCGCCGCGAGGCGCTCGCCGATCGCGGGCAGCTCGGTCAGCTTGCCCTGCCGCCACAGCTCGGAGACCGGGGTGGGCAGCAGCTCGACCAGCTGGGCCGCCTGACGGTAGGCGCGGACCTTGAACGCGTTTCCGCCGGTGAGCTCGAGCAGGTCGGCGACCTCGGCGAACACCTGGGCGACGTCAGTGTTCTCCATGTTCGGCCCCCTCCCGCTCGAGGACGGACCCCATTGGCGCACTGGAGGGGAAGACGGTGCAGCCCTTGAGCCCCCGCTGGTCGGCGAGCTCGAACAGGCGGGCGACGACGTCGGCGGGCTGGCCGGCCGGGAGGTTGATCGTCTTGCTGATCGCTCCGTCGATGAACGGCTGGAGCGCCGCCAGCATCTCGAGCTGGGCGTGCGGCGACATCGACTGGGACTCGACGAACGTCGGGGGCAGCGCCGCCTCGAGGCCTTCGAGCTCGCGCCACAGCCGCAGCGCGTACGGGGACAGCGGGTGCTCGGTGATCGTCCCGTCCCGCTCCACCCGCCGGCGCCGGTAGGCGAGCGCGAAGAGCGGCTCCACTCCGCTGCTGACGTTGCCGGCGAGCAGGCTGATGCTGCCGGTGGGCGCCAGGGCCAGCAGCTGGCCGTTTCGAATCCCGTGCACCGCGATCGCCGATCGCAGCTGGGGAGGCAGCGTTCGGACCCACGCGCCGTTCAGGTACGGCGCGGGCTCGAAGAACGGGAAGGGGCCCTTCTCCTGCGCCAGCCCGATCGAGGCGCGGTAGGCCGCGTCGCGCAGCCGCCGGACGATCGCCGCCGCCAGCTCGCGTCCCTCGGGCAGGTCATACCGCCGGCCAAGGAGGATCAGCGCGTCGGCCAGCCCGGTCACTCCAAGGCCGATCCGCCGAGTGCCTTTGGCCATCGCGGCTTCCTGCTCGAGCGGGAAGGGAGTGACCTCGAGGACGTCATCGAGGAAGCGCACGGCCAACTCGACCGAGCGATCCATCGCTTCGAAGTCGAACCGGGCGCCAACGCGGAAGGGCTCGCGGACGAACTGCACCAGGTTCAGCGAGGCAAGGTCACAGGCGCCGTACGGTGGCAGCGGCACCTCTCCGCACGGGTTGGTGCTGGTGATCTGCTCGCGGTAGCCGAGGTTGTTGAGCCGGTTGATCCGATCGGTGAAGAGCACGCCGGGCTCTCCGCTGTGTTGCGCGCTCTCGACGAGCAGGGTCCACAGCTTGCGCGCCGGGGTGCGGGCGCAGACCCGGCAGGGGATCGGCTCCGGATGCCCCGTCCACGCGCGCTGGACGAGCTGGCCCGACTTCCCGGCGAGCGCCTCAGCGGGGAAGACCAGATCCCACGGCTCGTCTCTCTCGACGGCGGCGAGGAACGCGTCCGAGACCTGAACCGACAGGTTGAAGTGCCGCAGCCGGTCGCCGCGCAGCTTGGCGGTGATGAACTCTTCGATGTCCGGGTGATCGCACCGCAGCGTCGCCATCATCGCGCCGCGACGCGGGCTGGTGGAGAGCAGCACCCGGCAGGTGGTGTCGAAGATCTCCATGAATGGCACTGGCCCCGAGGCCACGGTTCCCGCGCGGCGCCCGATCATCTGGCTCGGCCGGAGGGTCGAGAAGTCGAGCCCCACCCCTCCCCCGCGCTGCATCGTGAGCGCTGCTTCCTGCACCGCCCGGAAGATTCCCTCGATCGAGTCCTCGATCACGCCGAGGACGAAGCAGTTGAGCAGCGTGACCGCGCGCCCCGTCCCCGCTCCGGCGAGGATCCGGCCGCCCGGGAGCAGCCGCAGCGCGCTCAGTTCGTCGAAGAAGAGCTGGCGGTAGAAGTCGGGCTGGGCCGGCTCGGCCTGGGCCACGGCGTTGGCCACCCGCTGCCAGCTGTCGCGGGGGCGCAGCTCGTCGCCGTGCTCGGGATCAGACCAGCGGTACTTCTGTTCCCACAGCCGCCAGGCGAACGCGTTCGGCAGATCTGCGGTGGCCTCGTGCCCACCGGCGGCTGTTTCCGAGGTGCCGGACGCGTTCCCCATGAGGGACAGGTGAAGCAACGGACGTTCCGCGCCGGCGGACGCAGTTCCTGCGGTTGGGGTGCAAAGGTTGAAGCAGACCTGCGTTCGACTACGGAGCGAGCACGTTCGCCCAGGCCGCGTCGCCGTTCTTCCAGCGCGTGACCCAGGTGGCGAGCGTCGGGCCGCCGCTGGGCGCGGTGAGGGTGAAGAAGCTGCCGAGCATCGTGTGGCTGGTTCCGGCGAGGAGGAAGTACTTCGCGTGGGTGGTCGGGTTGTAGACGGCCGTGAGCAGCGCGCGGGTCTGCGTCTCGTAGTCGACGGCGGAGTAGGCGAAGAACTGCCGCAGCACATTGTCCTGGGTGTAGGCCAGCAGGGCGAAGCGCCGGTTGGGGTAGGTCGCCGCGAGCCACTGCGGGAGCTTGGTGAAGTCGCTGTAGCAGTTGGCGCAGCCCACCGGGTTCACCAGCGCCCAGGAGGCCACCCAGGTCGAGAGCAGCGTGCCCGAGGGATTGATCATCTGCCCACTGTCGGCGAGCAGATGCACCTCGGCCGAGGGGAACGCGGCGGCCACCTGCGGGTAGTTGATCTGCGCTCCGAAGGCGCCGGCGCTCGAGCCGGACAGGTAGACGTGCTGCGCGGCTGGGAAGGTCGGCTTCAGGCGCGCGAGGAACTCGGCCAGGTTCACCCGGCCCTTGTGGAAGAGCTTCTTGTTGGGCAGCGCCGAGTTGTAGGTCTGCACCGCGTCGCCGCCGTGCACGTCGCCGGTGCAGTACGGGACGAAGACAAAGGACGCGGTGCGGAACGGGTTGTCGGTGCGGCTGCGATCGAAGAACGAGGCGCCCTTGCTGGTGTCGCTCGCGAACTGGGTCGCGCCGTAGCCCGAGGAGACGTTCGCTGCCGAGTTGATGACGAAGCAGGTCGTGTTGTCCCAGCAGGCGCCGCCGCCCTGCAGGTAGATGACGACATCGGTGCTCTGACTGGTGAGGTTGACGCCGATCCCGGTGGCCACGCCGTTGCCGCACGCCGAGCCGGGGAAGTCCACCCACGTCCAGGTCTCGTTCGGCGCGGCGATGGGCGTACCGGCGTCCGTGGCCGTACCTCCGCCCGCTCCGCCGGCGACTCCGCCACCGGCGCCGCCCGCGACTCCACCGCCTGCTCCGCCGGCGACTCCTCCACCGGCGCCGCCCGCGACTCCGCCACCCGCTCCGCCTCCCGCACCGCCCGCGACCCCTCCGCCGCTCCCGCCGCCGGCCGATGAGTCTCCGCCGGCGCCTGCATCCGCCAGGGTCGGAGCTCCGCCGCAGCCCACGACGATTGTCAGCACACACCCCAGGACGATCCGCTTCATGTGGGTTCCCTCTCGCGTTGAAGCGCGGAACCTACTCGACGACGGAGCTACGCGGGTCCCGCGGAAGCCGGCGGCGGCAACCGAACCCGGGGCGCGATGGCCAGGCCCGCCCGCGCAATCACGCAGAAGACGGCTCCGGCGTAGAACGTGGCTTCGGCCCCGAGCCCTTCCCACAGCAGGCCCGCCAGCCCGCTCGCGACGAGCATCGCGAGGCCACTGAGCAGATTGAAGAACCCGTAGGCGGTGCCGCGCAGATCCGCGGGCGCGGTGTCGGCCACCATCGTCGCCAGCAATCCCTGGGTCATGCCCATGTGAATGCCCCAGAGGGCGACGCCTCCCAACACGACGGCCCAGTGGCTGCTGATCGCGAGGACCACATCCGCCGCGATCAACGCCAGCAGCCCGATCGCCAAGAGCTTCCGGTGGCTCACCGAGTCCGCCAGCTTCCCGAAGGGGTAGGCGGTGACCGCGTAGACCACGTTCATCGCGACCATCACCAGCGGAACCACGGCGAGGGGAACGCCTCCCTGGTAGGCGCGCAGCACGAGGAAGGCCTCGCTGAACCGCGCGAGGGTGAAGACTGCCCCGACCGCGACCACCCACCAGTACTCCGCTCCCAACCGTCGCAGGTTCTCTCGGCGGATCGGGTTGATCGGCTTCCGGGTCTGGTGATCCGCGGGCTCGTGGACGCCGAAGATCAACAGGGCGACGGCCATCAACCCCGGAATCACCGCCACCCAGAAGACGGCACGGAAGTCGTTGGCCCACAGCAGCATCAGGCCGACGCCCAGCAGCGGGCCGAGGAAGGCGCCCACCGTGTCGAGCGACTGCCGCAGGCCGAAGCTGGCACCGCGAAGATGGGCGGGCGCGAGGTCCGCCACCAGCGCATCCCGCGGCGCGCCGCGGATCCCCTTGCCCACGCGGTCGATCAGCCGGGCGGTCAAGACGACCCCGGTCGAAGAGGCGATCGCGAACAGGGGCTTGGTGAGCGCGCCCAGCGCGTAGCCGACCACCGCCAGCACCTTGCGCCTGCGCAGGTAGTCGCTGAGGGTGCCGGAGAACACCTTGACGATCAGCGCGGTGGATTCGGCCAGCCCCTCGACCACTCCGACCGCGGTGGCGCTCGCGCTCAGCGTCGTCACCATGAACAGCGGCAGCAGGCTGTGGATCATCTCGGAAGAGACGTCCATCAGCAGGCTGACGAAGCCGAGCGCCCACACGCCAGCGGGGATCTGGCGAAGCCCGGCAGAGACCGCCTTCAGCTTGCTCATTGCCGAAGCTGCTTCCCCTTTTCGGAGCCGAAACGCACGCCCCGCGGCGAGAAGCCGCCTACGGGAGGATGGGCGCGACCTGAACGTCGCTGCGGAACGTGCCGTCCCCGCCGCCGATGACGTAGAGCCTGGCGTTGTTGGCCACCGTGGCGTGGTTGCCGCGCGGGGCCGTAAACGAGGTCGTCGCCCGCCACGTGCCGACGGTGCCGTTGGCGTTGATCGGGGCCACCTGCACGTCATTGCGGTAGCTGGCGCCGGCGCCGTACCCACCGAGGACGTAGAGGTTCCCGTTGTAGGCCACCATCGTGTGGCCCGAGCGGACCGTGGGGAAGGCGGTCGTGGAGGTCCAGGTACCGAGGGTGCCGTCGACGTTGATCGGCGCCACCTGCACGTCATTGCGGTAGGCGGTGCCGTCGTAGCCGCCGCTGACGTAGAGGAACCCGTTGTAGACCGCGCTGGCCGGGTCGGCCCTCGCCTGGGTGAACGCGGTGGTCGCGGTAAAGGAACCCAGCGTGCCATTGGCGTTGATCGGCGCCACCCGCACGTCGTTCAGGTAGGTCGCGGTGAAGCTGAGCCCCCCCATCACGTAGAAGAAGCCGTTGTTGACCTGACTGGTGTGGTTGGCCCGCGAGCTGTTCAGGAAGGTGGTCTGGGCCCAGGTCCCTACCCCGCCGTCGGCACCGATCGCCGCCACCTGGACGTCGTTGAGGTACGTGGAGCCGGTGGTGCCTCCTCGTCCGCCCGA
>JAGSPQ010000904.1 GCA_018262385.1 Myxococcaceae bacterium
CTCGATCAGAAAGCCGATCGACATCACCTTCAGCCCATGGGCCTCGAGCGGGTCGAGCGTCTTGCCGTCCTTGCTCACCGGCTTGCGGCGGATGCCGGTCATCAGCGGGATCGACGGGCCGTAGAAGTCGGCGTCGAGCAGCCCGACCTTCGCGCCGTGCTTCTGCAGCGCGCAGGCGAGGTTCACCGCGACGGTGCTCTTCCCCACTCCGCCCTTGCCGGCGCCGACGAGGACCACGTTCTTCACGCCCGGAAGCAGGGTGTCCTTCGAAGAACCCTGCGGGGCGGGGCGAACCTTTGAGCTCCAATCGATCTTGAAGCTCTCGAGGCCGGGCACGCCCTTGAGCGCCACCTCGGCGTCCTTCTCGATCTGCGCCTTCAGCGGGCAGGCCGGAGTGGTCAGCTCGATCTTCAGCGTGATCTTCGCGCCGTCGATTCGAAGATCCTTCACCATCCCCGCGGTGACGAGGTCGATGTGCAGCTCGGGGTCCATCACTTTCGACATCGCGGTAAGTACGTCGCGCTCTTGTACGCTCATGGCGCCTTTGTTACGGCCGCGCGCAGGCATGTCAAGCCAGCCATGAACGTCGATCCATGAACCACTTCATCGCCGGGATCATCAAGATCATCCTGCTGGAAGCGTCGCTCGGCCTGTTGCTGATCGACCGGCTGGTGGACGTGAAGTGGGAAAAGCACCGGCGGTGGGCCGCCCGGGGGCTGGCCGCGCTGATGGTGCTGGCGTGGGGCAACTTCGGCGGGCTGCGGGGCAACTTCGGGCTGGTGCACCAGTGGGAGCAGTTCCATTTCTACCTGGGCGCCAAGTACCAGGTCGAGCTCGGGTCGTTCGATCTCTACAAGGCCGCGATCATGGCGGACCGCGAGAGCACCCACGTGCTCGACAACCTCAAAGAGACCCGCGAGATCTCGACCTTCGAGGTGGTGCCGGTCGCCAAAGCGCTGGAAGACGCTCCCCGGATCCGCGCGAAGTTCTCGGACGCGCGCTGGGCCGAGTTCAAGGACGACTGGCGAAGGATGGTGTCCACCGCCGGCGGGTGGGAACGGATCCTGATGGATCACGGCAACAGCAACTCGCCGGCCTGGGCGCTGATCGCCCACCCGATCGCTGAGCTGCTGCCGCTGACCCCGTTCAACCAGACGCTGATCGGGCTGATCGACATGATCCTGATGGGGATCATGTGGTTCTTCATCTTCAAGACCTTCGGTGAGCGCCCCGCGCTGGTCGCGCTCTTCCTCTGGGCCGCGATGCCGATCGTCTTCGACTACCTGTCGGGCAGCTTCCTCCGGTGGGACTGGATCTTCTGCCTCGGGATGGCGCTGTGCTTCATGAAGAAAGAGAAGTGGGCCACCGCCGGAGCGTTCTTCGGCTTCGCGGTCGCGACCAAGCTCTTCCCGCTCTACTTCGGCGTCTGCCTCGGGATCCGGGCGCTGTTCGTGATCCAGCGCGAGAAGAAGATCCCCGCCCGCTACAAGCGCTTCTTCGTCGGCACCGTCGCGACCGGGCTGGCCGCGGTGCTGCTGTCGGCCGCGATGTTCGGCGGCTTCTGGGTGTGGAAGGAATACAAGCAGCGCATCGACGTCGCGCGGGTCGAGAAGTTCTACAGCATCCAGTACTCGCTGCAGACGGTGTACCTCCAGGTCACCAACAGCTCGGCCGAAGAGCTCGTCAAGGGTGGGCTGCTGTTCCCCGGCGAGATCAAGCAGGCGCTGCCGGCGGTCGACATCCAGAACCAGTCGGCCGGCTTCTTCCTCGCCAAGCTGCTGTTCACCCTGATGGTGGTGGTGCTGCTGCTGCGGGCCGACGACGTTCAGGCGTTCACCCTCGGGCCGCTGCTGGTGTTCGTCTGGCTGACGGTGAACATGTACTACTGGAACATGCTCGGCTTCGTCGCGCTCGGGCTGTTCCTGCGCAAAGACCGGCCCCCGCTGGGCGCCCTGCTCGGGCTGCACGCGATCTTCATGTTCTATTACCTCTACCAGCACCTCAACCGCGGCTTCTCCGAGGGCTACGCGATCGCGGTGTGCCTGGCGGCGTGGATCGCGACCTTCGCGTTCTTCGAGTGGCGGGCGGTCAAGGGCCGGGTCGGCGAGCTGATCGGCCTGACGCCCCCGCCCGCGGCGCCGAAGCCCGCCAAGAGCTGAACCGTCAGCCGCCCGAGGCGTGCGCGAGCGCCTGGACCAGCGGCGCGGTGACCTTCGCGTCCACCACCGATCGCTCGAGCAGCTTGCGCGCCGAGGCGCAGACCTCGGGGTCGATCTGCTGGCCCACCGACAGCAGGTACGGATCGTAGCGGCCGCCGCTGCTGGTGCTGCCGGTCTTGAAGGTGCCGGTGATCAGCCCGCGCTGGGTGCTCCACTCGACCGAGACCCGCGCGAACACCAGCTGCAGGTGGTGCGGACCGGCCTCCCCGTGGCTCCACGCGAACAGCTCGGTGCCGTTGTCGCCGAGGAACCAGCGCACCCGGGCGCCGTCCTCGTCGGGGATCAGCGAGGCGGGGTCGATCTCCCGCATCGAAGCGCCCCACAGCGCCAGCTGCTCGTCCGAAGGCTTCATTCGAGGGCGGCGACCTTCAGCCCGCCGCCCTCGCGCAGCAGCTTGAGCGCCTTTCCCTCGCCCAGCGGCAGCTGCGGCCCGGCGAGGGTGACTTCCCACCGGCCCGGCAAGGCCGCCCGGATGCGCGCCAGCCGGGCCTGGGCGGCCGGCTCGGCCCCGAAGTCGGCCTTCAGGCGCTCGGGGGTGTAGCGCGCGCGCCAGGCGGCCGAGAGATCGCCGTACGCCGCCTCGAAGTCGGAGCGGTCGACCGC
>JAGSPQ010000135.1 GCA_018262385.1 Myxococcaceae bacterium
AGCGCCCCGCGGCCCGGGCCCGGTGCCCTCTCCTTCCGGAGCGCCCACCGGCGGCGCCGACGGCGGCACCAAGGCCGACATCGCCCCCGCCGAGAAGCCGAAGACGAAGTACTTCGAAGGCATGGGCCACAGCCCGGCCGAAGTCGCCCAGCTCGAAGAGCTGTCGAAGACGCTGCAGGCCTACGAGGCCGAGTCGAAGGAGTTCAAGCGCGAAGTGCAGCTGCTGGTCGAGAAGAAGTACGAGGAGAAGCGCAACAGCCTCGCCAACAGCTACGAGCGCGCGATCCGGGATCTGGAAGTGCTCGAGCGCCGCGAGCGCCTCGACGCGATCGCCCAGTTCGAGGAGTTCCTCCAGCGCTACCCGGACGACCCCAAGTACACCCCGGACGTGATGTTCCGGCTCGCCGAGCTCTATTACGAGAAGACCAGCGACGATCACTCGCTGGCGATGCGCGACTACGAAGAGCGGATCAAAAAGATGGATCCGGAGAAGAACGCCACTCCGCCCCCCGAGCCGAAGGTCGACTTCACCCGGTCGATCGCGCTCTACCAGCGGCTGATCTCCCAGTTCCCCAGCTACCGCCTCAACGACGCGTCTTACTACCTGCTGGGCTACTGCCTCGAGAAGCAGGAGAACTTCGAGGCCAGCCGGTCGGCCTACGCGGACCTGATCGCCAAGTACCCGAAGTCGAAGTTCACCACCGAGGCGTGGGTGCGCATCGGCGAGTACTACTTCGACGCCTACGACGTGAAGGACGCGCTCGCGCTGTCCGCCGACGCCTACGAGCACGCGATCATCGACACCAAGCACGCGCTCTACGACAAGGCGCTCTACAAGCTGGGCTGGGTCTATTACCGGATGGATCGCTTCGACGACTCGGTCGATCGCTTCATCGCGCTGATCGACTTCTACCAGGCGCAGGCGAAGGCCAAGGGCGAAGAGGAGATCGGCGGCGACCTTCGCAGCGAGGCGCTGCAGTACACCGCCGTCAGCTTCGTCGACGAGAAGTGGGGCAGCCTCGCCAAGGCGCAGGAGAAGTTCGCCAAGATCGGCGGCCGCACCTGGGAGCCCGAGATCTACCGGCGAATGGCCGACATCTACTTCGACCAGACCAAGCACCCCGAGGCGATCGAGGCCTACCGGCTGGTGCTGTCGAAGAACCCGCTGATCAAGGACGCTCCGCAGATTCAGCAGAAGATCGTCCAGGCCTACGAGCGCGATCGGAAGCTCGACGAGGCGTTCGGCGAGTCCTCCAAGCTGGCCAACATGTTCGGCCCGGGGACGCCGTGGCACGAGAAGTGGAAACGGGAGCCGGACATCATCCTCGCCGCCTCCGAGATGGCCGAGAAGAGCCTCTACTCGACCGCGATCTACCATCACCAGCAGGCGCTGGTGTTCAAGCAGGAAGGCAAGTTCGAGCAGGCGAAGACCACCTTCGAGAGCGCCGCCAAGGCCTACGACACCTACCTGAAGCGCTTTCCGCGCAGCAAGAACGCCTACGAGATGGAGTTCTACCTCGCCGAGTGTCTCTACAACTCGCTGCAGTTCGCCGAGGCCGCCAAGCACTACAGCGCGGTGCGCGACTCCAGCCAGGACGTGAAGTACCTGACGGACGCGGCGTTCTCGGCGGTGCTGTCGCTGCAGAAGCAGCTCGAGCTCGACGTGCTCAAGGGCGTGGCGCCCAAGCTGCCGGTGCTCACCAGCAAGGATCGCCCCGAAAACGAGAAGATCGAGATCATCCCGATGGTCGACTCGGAGAAGGCGCTGATCGCCGCCTCGGACGCGTATGTCCTCCGGGTGAAGGCGGACGAGAAGACGCCTGGCATCGCCTACAAGGCGGCCGAGCTGTTCTACGTCCACAACGACTTCGAAGAGGCGCGCAAGCGGTTCGCGCTGATCATCACCACCTACCCGAAGTCCGAGGTCGCCAAGTACGCCGCGAACCTGCGAATCGAGACCCGCCTGATCACCAAGAACTGGGCGGCCGTCGAAGAGGAAGCCAAGGAGTTGATGAAGAATGAGGACGTCATCGACAAGAAGAGCGACCTCTACGCCAACCTCCAGAAGTTCAAGCTGGGCAGCCGCTTCAAGCTCGCCGAAGAGCTGATGGCGAAGGGCGCGTTCGACGACGCCGCGAAGAAATACCTCGAGCTGGTCGACGAAGACCCGAAGCACGAGTTCGCCGACAAGGCGCTCAACAACGCCGCCGTCTGCTACGAGAACACCCGCCGGTTCGACTCGGCGCTGCGCCTGTACGAGCGGATCACCCGCGACTACCCGCAGTCGAAGCTGGCCGACGCCGCGCTCTTCCGGGTCGCCGTCAACGCCGAGAACAGCTACGACTTCGACAAGGCGGTGGTCAGCTACCAGAAGCTGGTGAAGGACTACGACAAGAGCAAGGACCGCGAGGCCGCGCTCTTCAACACCGCCCGCCTGCTCGAAGGACTGCAGCGCTACAACGAGGCGGCCACCGCCTACCTGCGCTACGCCGACCTGTATCCGAAGAGCGAGGACGCGCCGAAGAACCAGTTCCGCGCCGCGCTGATCTACGAGAAGCAAGCCGACTACCCCAAAGAGATCAGCGCGCTCAACGAGTTCGTCCAGAAGTTCAGCAAAGACCAGAACCAGGTCGAGCTGGTGGTCGACGCGAAGAAGCGCATCGCCGAGTCGTGGCAGAAGCTGAACAAGGACTCCGAGGCGAAGAAGGCGTTCGCCGCCGCCGCCGACGAGTTCGACCGCCGCGGCCTCAAGCCCGAGACCAACCCGGTCGCGGCCGACGCAGCCGCGATCTCCCGCTTCCAGCTCGCCGAGTACGAATTCAAGGATTTCGACAAACTGAAGATCGGCGGCTCGGGCAAGGCGCTCGAGCGGAGCTTCACCGCGAAGAAGGAGGCGGTGAAGTCGGTGTCGGGCAGCTACGACAAGGTGCTCAAGTACAAGCGCATCGAGTGGACGCTGGCCGCCTTCTACCGAAAGGGCTACCTGCTCGAGCGGTTCGGCGCCACCATCCTCGAGACCCCGGTGCCGCCGGAAGTGAAGCGCGCCGGCGAAGAGACCGTCGCCACCTACCAGGACCTGCTCGCCCAGCAGACCGTCGCGCTCGAGGACAAAGCGGTCGAGAACTACGCCCGCACCCTCGAGGAGGCCCGCAAGCAGCACATCTCCAACGAGTGGACCAAGCGGACGCTCGAGTCGCTCAACCGCTTCCGCCCGAAGGAGTACCCGGTGCTGAAGGAGCCCAAGCTGCTGCTGTCGGGCGACGCGGTCTATCCCGACGGAGTGGTCGGCGGCGTCGAAGGGCCGGTGCGTACCGTCGAGGCGCCCCAGAAGCTGAAGGGTGACGACAAATGAGTGACGCAGGTCTGATCCGGATGAAGCGTGCGCTCGTGCTGCTCTGCGCGTTCGCGGCCGCCTGCGCCACCACGCCCCCTCCCGCTCCCGCCAGCAACGCCAAGGCGGGGGCCGAGACCCCGGAAGTTCCCTACGAGCCTCGCCCCCAACCGGCGGCCGCCAGCCCGGCCGCTCCGGCTCCCACCGCCGCCCAGCCGGCGACCGGGGGCGAGGTGAAGCCCGCCGAGCCACCTCCCCCGGCCAAGCCGGCGTTCGACGCGCAGACCCAGAGCACGTTCAAGGAAGGCGTCGACGCCGCTTCGCGCGGCGATCTCGACTCCGCCGAGCGCGCGTTCAAGTCGGTCCTCAGTCAGAACGGCCAGGCCGACTACGCGTACACCAACCTCGGGATGATCTACGAGCGCCGGGGCGACGTGTCGGCCGCCGAGAGCGCCTACCGCAAGGCGCTCGAGATCCGGCCCGACCAGCCGGTGGCCTGGGACTCGCTCGCCCGCCTCTATTGCCGCACCAAGCGCTGCAACGCCTTCGAGAACGAAGTGCGGCAGAAGATCGCCGAGCAGCCGGCGGCGCTCGGGCTGCGCACCGCGCTGGTCTACACCCTGATGCAGCAGAACAAGTTCGAGCCCGGCGCGGCGGAGGCCAAGAAGGTGCTCAAGGCCGACGAGCGCGACGTGCGGGCGATGCAGCTGCTGGCGCAGATCTACGCGCGGGAAGGCAAGAACGAGCTGGCGAAGATGGTGCTCGAGAACGCCCGCGCGATCGATGGCAACGACGCCGCCACCCACAACGCGCTGGGCCTGGTCTACCTGGCGCTGAAGCAGAAGGCCCCCGCGCTCGAGGCGTTCCAGAAGGCCTCCGCGCTCAAGCCGGACTACGCCGAGGCGAACAACAACTACGGCGCGCTGCTCAACGAGTCGCAGGACTTCGAGGGGGCGATCAAGGTCCTCGAGATGGCGGTCAACACCGCGCCGCAGTTCGTCGCCGCCCGGCTGAACCTCGGCAACGCGTACCGCGGCAAGCAGGATCTGCCGAAGGCGATCGAGCAGTACAAGCAGGTGATGAACCTCAAGCCCGAGCTGGCGGACACCTACTTCAACCTGGCGATCCTCCACCTCGACTCCGAGATTCCGAACGTCGACACCCTCGAGCGGTTCAAGACCTCGATCTCCTACTTCCAGCAGTACCGGGAGAAAGGCGGCAGGGACGATCGGGTCGACCAGTACGTGAAGGACGCGGTGAAGGGCGGCGAGAAGGAAGAGAAGCGCCGCGAGCGCGAGAAGAAGGACGTGCTCAAGAAGGCGCAGCGGGAAGCCGACGCGAAGAAGCAGGCCGAGCAGGACGCGATCAAGGCCAAGGCCGACGCGGAGGCCGCGGCGAAGAAGGCCGAGGACGACGCGGCGAAGAAGAAGGCCGACGACGAGGCCCAGGCGAAGAAGTCCGACGCAGAGAAGGCGAAGCAGAAGGCCGCCGCCGACGCGGCTGCCGCCAAGCAGGCCGAAGCCGACGCGAAGAAGAAGGCGGCAGCCGATGCCGCCTCGGCGAAGCAGGCCGCGGCGGACGCGAAGAAGGCCGAAGCCGAGGCGAAGAAGAAGGCCGCCGCCGACGCCGCTGCCGCGAAGAAGCAGGCCGCCGCCGACGCTGCCGCCGCCAAGAAGGCCGAGGCCGAGGCGAAGAAGAAGGCCGCCGCGAATGCCAAGGCCGGGACGGCGCCCGCCAAGCTCAAGGATCTGGACGACGATCCAAAGCCGGCTGCTCCGGTTAAGCTCGAGTCCGACGACAAGTAGAGGACACCATGCGCTGGCTTCTGATCTCCACCTTGCTGCTGACGTCTTCCGCCGCGCTGGCCCAGGCTCCGGCTCCGGCTCCGGCTCCGGCGGCGAAGAAGAAGAAGGTGATCCGCCTCGACGCGCTCACCGTCGAAGGCCGAATCCAGAAGCCACAGGCGTTCTACATTCTGCAGCGCAGCACGTTGAACTTCGACGAGCTCAACCGGGCGGAGTCGTTCATCCCGAAGGTCGAGAACAGCGTCGAGAAAGATGCGTTTTGAGCAAATTAGGCTAGTTAGATAGGTCTGGCCGTTCGGAACCTGAATCGGTCAGTTGAGGTCTAAGGAAAGCAAATGCCCCCCGCGCCCGGCCCTGGTCACAAGAATCTGCGTGTCGCGCTGATTCAAGGCAGCAAAATTACCGAAGACCGCTCGCTCAAACGGCGCGGTCCGATCACGCTCGGTACCGATTCACGGAACACCTTCGTGGTGCCGGTGAGCAACCTCCCGCCCGCGTACACCCTCTTCGAGTACATCAACAACCAGTACACCCTCGTCTTCACCGAGCAGATGGACGGCAAGGTGAAGGTCGGTGACGCGGATCTCACCTTCGCGGCGCTCAAGCAGCAGGGGCTGGCGAAGAAGCGCGGCGCCGTCTACGCGATGCCGCTGAACGAGAGCATGAAGGGGCGGGTCTCGGTGGGCGAGGTCTCGCTCCTCTTCCAGTTCGTCACCCCGCCTCCCGAGCCGCCGCGTCCAGAGCTGCCGCCTGGCGTAAAGGGCGGCTTCTGGTCGGGCCTCGATCAGTTCTTCTTCACCATCCTCTCGGTGAGCCTGTTCATTCACTTCTCCGGCGCCACCTACATCGCCTGCCAGCCGATGCCCGAGGAGCGCGAGCTGTCGCTCGACGAGCTCCCCGACCGGTTCGCGAAGGTGATGATGCCGGTGCAGATCGAGAAGCCGCCGCCTCCGAAGGTCGCCGAGAAGGGGCCGGACAAGAAGGAAGAGGCGAAGGAAGAGAAGAAGGAAGAGGCGAAGGTCGCCAGCACCGCGGACAAGAAGGCGGCGATGGAGAAGAAGGTCGCCAGCAAGGGCCTGCTGAAGATCCTCGGCTCGTCTGGCGGCGCGGGTGCGCTCGAAGACGTCCTCGGAAACAGCACTGGCGGCGCGGCAATCTCCGATGCGCTCGCCGGCGCCGGTGGAGTCGGCGTGGCGACGGCGGACTCGCTGGCGGCGGGCGGACCCAAGGGCGGCGGAGCAGGCACCGCGGCCGGGATCGGCGATCTCGGCACCTCGGGCGCCGGAAACGTGAACATCGGGGCCAAAGGCGACACCGTGATCCGTGGTCGCGTGGCCGACGCTGCGCCGGACGTGGAGAGCAAGGACGTCGATCGCGAGGCGCTCGCCCGCTACGTCCGCTCGCGCAAGGCGGCGATCCAGGGCTGCTACGAGAAGGAGCTGAAGCGCAACCCGTCGCTCAAGGGCAAGGTGGTGGTGCGGTTCACCATCACCAAGATGGGCCGCGCGAGCGAGATCGGCATCGAAGAAGACACGATGGGCAACGAGGCCGTCGGCAGCTGCATCAAGTCGATCATTCGAGGCTGGGTGTTCCCGTTCAAGCCCGAGGACGACGTGCCGGTCGCGTATCCGTTCGTCTTCTCCCCCGCCAGCTAGGGCGTCGAAGGCCGATCCCTTCGCTTCGCCGGAACTAATTCCGGAAAGGCGTGGTCTGGATCTGCATGACCACCGCCGCCGCAGAGACGTTCGATCCCCAGCTCCTCCGTCTGCTTCGCGCGGCGCCCTGGCGCACGATCGAGAAGCGCTTCCTGATCATTCTCGTCGGCTCGATCGCGCTGCACGTGCTGTTCGCCAGCTACATCGCCGCCCAGCCGATGCCGGTGACCGAAGAGCGATTCGACGAGCTTCAAGATCGGTTCGCCGGGCGAGTCACCCTCCCCCCGCTGCTGCCGATTCCGAAAGCCCCGGTCGCGCTCGCGCCGAGCGTGCGGCCGACCGCGCCGACGATCTCGCGCGCGCCGGTGAAGCCGGTCGACCGGACCCAGGTCGCCCGGGCGGCGGTGGTGAAGATCCTCGGCTCCGCGGGGCCCGGCGGAGTGTTCAGCGATCTGCTCGACGCCCCGGTCGACGAGATCGCCCACGCACTGGACGGCGCGAAGGCGGTGCGCGTCACCGCCAGCGTCGATCCGACTGCGCCGAAGGGCCCCGCCACCGGCGAGACGGCGACGATCGAGCGGCTGGGCACCGCGGGAGTGAGGCAGGTCGCGATTGGCACCCGTTTCGACAAGGCGCCGGCCACTGCCGTCCCGGGGACGATCGTGGTCGACGATCCGGACGAGCTTGATCCCCGCGTGCTCCAGCAGTTCATCACCGCGCGCCGAGCCGCGGTGCAGAGCTGCTACGAGCGCGCGCTTCACCACAACCCGGCGATGAAGGGCGGCAAGGTGGTGCTCCGGATGGCGATCGGCACCGGGGGCCGGGTGAGCGGCCTGCGCGTGGAAGAGGACACCCTCGGCTCAGACGCGGTCGCCAGCTGCATGAGCACCCTGATGAGCCGGTGGATCTTCCCGGTCTC
>JAGSPQ010000136.1 GCA_018262385.1 Myxococcaceae bacterium
CGGCGATGAAGCCGTCGCGCATCATCAGCGCGCAGTAGACCAGCTCGCTGGCGCCCGCCATCCAGCACTCGTGGCCGGTGAGGCCCTTGGTGGACGAGACGGGCACCGGGTGGCCCCCGAGCACCGCCGCGATCGCCTTCGCCTCGACCGCGTCGCCGGCCGGAGTCGAGGTGGCGTGGGCGTTGACGTAGTCGAGCTCGCCGGGGTGAACCCGGGCCGCCTTGAGCGCGAACTCCATCGCCCGCCGCGCGCCGTCGCCCGAGGGGTTGGTGAGGTGCGCGCCGTCGCAGGAGAACGCGTAGCCGAGCACCTCGGCGTAGATGTGGGCGTTGCGCGCGCGGGCCGACTCGATCGACTCGACGATCAGCGCCGCGCCGCCGCCGGAAGGGACGAGGCCATCGCGGCCGGTGTCGAAGGGGCGGGAAGCGCGGGTCGGATCGCTCTCGCGGGTGGAGAGCGCGCCGAGGGCGTCGAACGCCGCCATCCCCTGCCAGGCGGTCTCCTGGGCGCCGCCGCAGATCACGATCTCCTGCATCCCCTGCGAGATCAGCATCGCGGCCTGGCCGAGCGCGTGGAGCCCCGAGGCGCAGGCGGCCGACAGCGACCAGCAGGCGCCCTGGACTCCGAACATCGAGCTCAGGTTCATGCTCACCGACGAGTTCATCACCTTGATGATGTGGCCGGTGCCCAGCGCGCTGGTGCGCCTGGTCTGCTCGAGCGAGGTGAACAGCTCCTGGGCGGCCTCGCAGGTCGAGTCGTTGCCGAAGATCACCCCGACGTCGGGCTGGGCCAGGCGCTCACGGGGAAGGCCGGAATCGGCGACCGCGTCGAGCGCGGCCGCGCAGCCATAGGCGGCCGGGGTGCCCATCGTCTTGCGCTGCTTGCGATCGAAGCGGGCCGCGAGGTCGAAGCCCTTGACGATCCCGGTGAGCGATGAGCGGAACCCGCGCGCCTTCCGCTCGGGATCGATGCCGACCCCGCTCACCCCGTCGCGCAGCGAAGCGCTGACCGCGGGGAGTGTCAGGCCAAGCGAAGAGATCGTACCGATGCCGGTGATGACTGCGCGACGCATGAAGAGCGCTTTCGGATAACACGGACCCGTTTGAAATGGAATTGACCCGGAGCCTTCCGGTTGGTAGCCCACCGCCCGAAATGTCGGAACCTTCCAAGTCACAGCAGGCCCAGAAGATCGTCGTCGATACCCTCTGCAGCGAGTTCGAGCTCGAGCGGGGGAAGATCGTCCCCGAGGCCTCGCTCCGCGATGATCTCGGCCTCGACAGCCTCGACGGAGTGGATCTGATCGTCGCCCTCGAGAAGGCGCTCTCGGTGCAGATCCCCGAGACCGATGCCCGACAGATGCGCACCGTGGCCGACATCTTCACCTTCATCGACAAGGCAGTGGCGGCGCTGGATGCGGCGCCGCAGACTCCGCCTGCCGCCTGAAAGTTGATCGTCTGGCCCTCGGGCGGCAACGGGTGTGAACGATGACGGCTCTGCTGGTTTTGCTGGTGCTCTCGCAGTCTCCCAACACCGATGCCGAGATCTTCGTCGACCGCGGCGAGACGTACATTCGCGCTGGCCTGGTGAACGGGCTGGACGTCGGCACCCCGCTCGAGGTCCTCGACGCGAAGTCCCGGCAGCCGGCCGGATCGGCGCTGGTGATGGAAGTCTGGGAGTCGCTGTCGCGGGTGAGCCTCGACTCGAAGGCGGCGGCCCACGCGCCGCTGAAGGTCGCGCGGGTGCTGCGCCGCCCCGAGGCGGTCTCCCCCGAGCCGGCCCCGGCGGCAGCGCGGCCGGACCTGGCGCCGACGCCGGCCAGACCGCAGCCGCTCGGGCAGGGCCCGGGGCTCGACGGCCACGTGGCGATCACCGGGGTGGACAAGGCGCGGCGGGTGATCATCCAGAACCGCAGCAACCGCGATTGGCACAACTGCGACGTCCGGCTGCCGAACGGAAAGCACTACTGGATTGGCGATCTCGACGAGGGTGACGACGAAGGGGTGATGCTGTTCCGCTTCGACCACGACCGGAACGGGCCGGTGCAGCCGGCGGGAGAGGGGATCGTGGTGGTCTGCCGCGAGGGCGCCGCGCGCTTCCCGATCAGCCTGTGACGAGCTGGGGCTGAGTCAGCGGGAAGAGGACGCAATCCTCTGTGCTGCCGTCTTCCCACACCAGCATCGCGAACTGCGCCGGCGAGTCGAGCACCACCAGCGGGTGATGCCAGATCCCGGGGTGGTAGTTGATCGCCTGGCCGGGCTCTCCGATGAACGCCTTGAGGCCGCTCAGCTCGGGCGAGCCGTCCCTGGCGGTCGGAGCGACGCAGATCAGGTACCGGCTGCAGACCATCGGGATGAAGGTCTGGGACGAGTGGGGGTGCTTCTCGAGCAGCTTGAGCGGCAGCGGCAGCGAGACCGGCACGCAGCTGACGGTGACCATGTTGGCCTTTGCGCCCGGCCGCTGGCTCTGGAGGCTGGCGGTGTAGTCGAAGCGCTGCGCGGTGCCGCCGTTGGCCGAGGTGCCCCCCTGGTTGCCGACGCTGACGACTTCACCGAACGCTGCGAAAGCTTCAGCAGTCAGCGGCTTCGCGACGATCGCCATCTTCAGGAACCTCGGTAGGTGGAGTAGCCGAAGGGGTTGAGCAGCAGGGGCACATGGTAGTGCTCTTCTACCGCGCGCACCGTGAATGCGATCGTCACCGAGGGAAAGAACGCGTCCTGGTGTTGTTGACGGAAGTAGTCCGCCACCTCGAAGTGGATCCGGTAGGTGCCGGCCCTGGGGATGGTTCCCAGCAGCGGTTTGACCCGCCCGTCCTCGTTGGTGACGCCCTCGCCGACCCGCCGCCAGGTGGCGCCGTCGAGCAGCTCGAGCCAGACGGTGACTCCGGGGGCCGGCTTCCCCTTGGTGGTGTCGAGGATGTGGGTGCTGATGCCCATGGGCTTACGCTCCTGCCGAGGCCAGCCACTTCTCGATCCGCAGCCGGGTGATCTTCGCCTGTTCGCGGGCGGCGTTCTCCAGCTCGGCCTTCTTGCTGCCGCGGATCCGATCCTGGAGGGTCTCGAGCAGCTGGGTGGCCGATCGGTCGGTCGCGCAGACGATGTAGATGAAGCCGAACTTCTTGAAGTAGGCGTCGTTGAGCGCCTTGAGCTGGCGCTTGACCTCGGCCTCGCCGGCGCCGACCTGGGCTTGCTCGCCCTTCGACCAGGCGGCGGACTTCGCGGTCGCGGCCTTCGCCTTCTTCTTCTCGCCGATCCGCGGGTGGGCCTTGAACGCCTCGAGCCAGTCCTTGGGCCCCAGCGAGAACCAGACGTCCTCGGCGAGCGCGAACAGGGTGCGCACCGAGCCGACCGGGTGGGTGGCCAGCTGCTGGACCCAGCTCGAGCTGCCGCAGAACGACGCCAGCAGCTTCGGGGTCAAGCTGCCGAGCGCGGCGGTTTCCTGCGGGGTGTCGAGCGCGTGGCCGAAGAAGCGCATCCGGTTGACGCCGCCGTGCGGAAAGATGTGAACGCGCAGGTGGGTGACCGGCACCATTCGCGAGGGATCGAGCTGGTGGCGGCGGTGCTGCACCAGCGGGTGCTTCTCGATCAGCGTGCTCCAGCCCTGCTGGCCGCGCAGCACGCCCTCGAGCTCTTCGACCGGCAGCTGGGTGACGTCGAGCGCCTCGACCAGGCAGGCCTGGGGTGCGTTGCCCTTGAAGAAGTGGGTGTCGAGCTCGATCCGATCGATCACTCCGCGGCGGCCGAGGCGAACGACCGCCCAGTCGCTGCCGGGGGTGCGGCGGCGCCGGGTCTCCCAGCCGTCGCCCATGTTCACTCCGCGGCCGGGCAGCAGCAGGTTGGAGGGAGGCCCGAAGAACTGATCGCTGACCTCGGCGACGGTGCCGCCGTTCTCCACCGCCCCCAGATCGACCGAGCCGGTGCGCCAGAAGGTCCGCAGCTCGGGCACCACCTCCCCGTAGATCCTCAAGCGGGCGACGCCGCCGTCGGGGAAGATCCGCAGGCGCACGTGGGTGACCCGATCGGACGCCGCCTCGAGGCGCAGCACGTTGAGGAAGTCGGGCTTCACCGGGATCTGGGCGACCAGCGGGCGCCAGTCTTTGGATCCGAGCAGCTCGTCGGCGCTGGCCGCCCACCCGGCGGCGATCCCCTCGAGCGAGACCTGCTGGGGTGCGTTGCCCTTGAAGTGGGTGGTGTCGACGATCACCCCGTGCACCAGCCCCGGCAGCCCCAGCCGGACGATCGCGAAGTCGTGGCCCGGGGTGCGGCGGCGCTGCGACTCCCAGCCGTCCATCCACTTGCCCTTGTCGGTGTACTTCTCCTCGATCCACTCGGGGGCGTGCGGCTTGAGCAGGTTCTCTTTCTCGGCGAAGTAATCGTCGGTCGCGTGGAGGACGAAGCCGCCGGTGATGTCGGCGGCGAGGTCGACGAGGTGGGCGAAGAACTCCGGAACTGGGGCGCGGGCGGACATGGGTGGGCTCTTTGTTTTCAGGTGGAGAGGAAGCGGCCGTGGGGCCTCGAGACGCCGTGCTGCGAGTGGTAGGCGAGGGTCCCGCCGACCCAGGTCTGCTGGACCACGCCGCTCAGGCGCTGGCCGGCGTAGGGGGTGAGCTTGTGGCGGTGGAGGATGGCTTGGGCCTTCACCTCGAACTGCTCGCGCTCGTCCCAGATCACCAGGTCGGCGTCGAAGCCTTGGGCGAGCTGGCCCTTGCGATCTTGCAGCCCGGCGAGGCGGGCGGGGTGAAGCGCGTTCCACTGGAACAGCTGCTCGATCGAGTGGCCGCGCGCGGACGCGAGGGTCCACAGCACCGACAGCCCCAGCTGGAGCGAGGCGATGCCTCCCCAGGCCTCGAGGAAGTCGCCGGTGTCGAGCTTCTTCAGCTGCGGGGTACAGGGCGAGTGATCCGAGACCACCATCGAGATCACGCCCGACTCCAGGCCCTTCCACAGCGCCTCGCGGTTGGCCGCCTCGCGAATCGGCGGCGCGCACTTGAAGTGGGTCGCTCCGGCGGCGATCTGCTCGGCGGTGAACGTCAGGTAGTGCAGGCAGGTCTCGGCGGTGATCGGCACCCCCTCGTCCTGCGCGGCCTTCAGCAGCGGGATCGCCGAGGCGCTCGAGAGGTGGACGATGTGCGCCGGGCAGCGGTGTTTGCGGCACAGCTCGATGATCAGCGCGATCGCCTCGTCCTCGGCGGCCTTCGGGCGCGAGGCGAGGTAGGTGGCGTAAGCGCGCGGGTCGGCGCCGGTGAGCTGGGCCGAGGCGGCGTCGCAGGGGCCGGGCAGCTCGGCGTGGACGAGCAGGGTGACGCCGAGATCGCGCAGCACCGGCATCGCCCGATCGAGATCGGCGCGGGTGACGCAAGGGAACTCGTCGACCCCCGAGGGGCACAGGAAGCACTTGGCGCCGTGGATCCCGAACTGCTTCAGCCCGGCCAGCTCGCCCTCGTTGCCGGGGATGACTCCGCCCCAGAAGGCGATGTCGACGTGGGCCTGGTCGCGCAGCGCCTCGCGCTTGAGCTCGGCGTTGGGGCGGGTGGTGGTGGCGGGGATGCAGTTGAGCGGCATGTCGACGACGGTGGTGATCCCGCCCGCCGCCGCCGCCTGGCTGGCGGTCGCAAAGCCCTCCCACTCGGTGCGGCCCGGCTCGTTGAGGTGGACGTGCGAGTCGACCACCCCGGGGGTGACCAGCGCGTCGTCCGCCTCGTGAACCTTCACCCCCGGCGCAAGCGCGTCGTACGCCGCCACCGCGACGATCTTGCCGCCCGCCAGGTGGAGCGAAGCCGGCGCGAGCCCGGTCGGCAGCAGCACCCTTCGTCCGCGAACGATGGAGGTCGGCTCGGCCATTATTTCTTCTCGAACCCCCGGACCAGCTTCACCAGCTCGGCGACCACCTCGGGCTGGTCCTCGAGGCCGGGGTTGGCGGGCATCAGCGGGCTCTTGCCGACCGCCGGCCCGCCCTTGAGGATGATCGTCTTCAGGTGCTCGTCGGTGACGGTGGTCTGCCACGCGGTCTCGGTGAAGTTGCGCGGCCTGGTGGGCAGCGCGCTGGCGGCGAGGCCATCGCCCGCGCCCTTCTCGCCATGGCAGGCGGCGCAGACGGTGGCGAACTGCTGCCGGGCGGCCTCGGAGGCAGGCAGCGGGGCCTGGGCGGCGGCGAGCTTCACCTTCCCCGGCAGCACCGCGGGGCCGGGCGCGTTCACGTCGGCCCCCTGGGCGAACCAGGCGCCGACCAGCTCGCGCTCGGCGATCGTCATCTGGGTCAGGTTCGCCAGCGGCATCGTCTGCTTCTGCACCGCGCGCATGAACATCCGCTCGGCGTGGGCGTGCACCCGATCGGGCGAGTCGAGCAGGACGCCGCTGGGCGCCGCGGCGAACAGCTCGCTCGAGGGATTGGCCGAGTGGCAGCTGGTGCAGCGGGTCTGGAGGATCGCGTTCACCGTGGCGTACGAGACCTTCGGGCCCTCGCGGTACTTCGCCATCAGCTCGCCCGAGGGGCCTTCGGGCTGGGTGAGGAAGGCCACCGCGCCGAGCGCCGCCACCAGGGTCGCGACCAGCGCCGGGTGCGACTGGCGCCGGAAGTTCATCACGTACTTCAGCGTCACTCCGACGATCGCGATCAGCGCGAAGACCAGCCACGCCTGAGGGTGCGAGTACGTGCTCGGGAAGTGGTTGCTCAACATCGTGAAGAGCACCGGCAACGTCATGTAGTGGTTGTGAACCGAGCGGCCCTTCGCCCGCACGCCGTAGCTGGTGTCGACCGGGGTGCCCGCCTGGGTGGCGGCGATCATGTGGCGCTGCGAGGGGATGATCCGGAAGAAGACGTTGAAGGTCATCACCGTGCCCATCACCGCCCCGAGGTGAAGGAACGCGGCCCGGCCGCTGAACAGGTGGGTGAGGCCGTACGCGAGGGCGACCAGCAGGCCGAACCAGACCGCCGCGAAGACCCGCTGATCCTTCGCCAGCGGCGTGCGCCAGAGGGTGTCGTAGACGAGGAAGGAGACCGGCAGCAGGCCCGCGCTGATCGCGACCGCCTGCCAGTAGGGGAGGTCGGCCACCGCCTTGTCGATCAGGAAGGCGGCGCCCCCCAGGTAGTAGACGATCGTCAGCAACATCACCCCGGTGATCCAGGTGGCGTAGCTCTCCCACTTGAACCAGTAGAGCGTCGGCGGCAGCTCGGACAACGACTTGCGCTTGACGACTTCGTAGAACGCGCCGGAGTGGGTCATCCACAGCTCGCCCGCCGCCCCGTCGTCGCGCTTCTTGCTCGCCGGGCCGATGTGACTGTCGAGCCACATGAAGAGGAACGAGTCACCGACCCACATGATCGCGGCGATCACGTGAATCCAGCGGACCAGCAGGTTGAGCCATTCCTGAAGCACTGCTGACATGAACAGCGGGTCATACAGCGTGGCGGGGCAATCGTCAGTGCGGATCTGGCCCCATTCGGAGCGCAAGTCCCAGGGGGAGTAAGCTCCCCGGCCCATGCGATTCCACCTCTCAGCCGTCGTCGTGGCCGTGCTGCTTGCCAGCTGCGTTCCCAACAGCCAGGGCGCCCTGTGCACCACGGACTCGAACTGCCCGACCGGTCAGAACTGCCAGGCGGGGGTCTGCGCTCCCGGCACCGGGTCGGGGGGAGGCGCTGGGGGAGGCACCGCGGGAGGCTCCGGCGGTGGATCGGGCGGAGGCGTCGCCGGTGGATCGGGCGGAGGCGACGCG
>JAGSPQ010000905.1 GCA_018262385.1 Myxococcaceae bacterium
CAGGGCGATCGAAGAGAGCAAGGCGGGCGGATAACGCGCGAACGGGGCTCTGATTTCAAGCCCAACCCGCGAAAGACACAGGAGTTAACAAAACGGCCGGCCCCCGACTGCGCTCGGAATGAACCGGGGGGGCGCCGGCTGTATCAGGCTGTAGCAGTTTTTTTGCCCCAGCGATCCTGCGGGTGTACATCGTGAGGTGACGTCCCAGGCGAGGGAGCTTCGCATCCATGGTCGACAGCAGTGATTTCGCGCAGGTGATGTCCGAGGCGGAAGACATCGCACGCAGCGTGAACCAGCGCCTCACCACCGCGCATGTGTTGCTCGCGATGTTCACCGTCGAGAACCGGGCGGCGCTGCTGCTGAAGGAGCGCGGCATCGACGAAGACCTGCTGCTCGAGCGGCTGACGTCCGCTCCGACCGAGCAGGACGGCCTGGTGCGTGAGCTTCGCGAGAAGACCCGCGAGATCGCCCAGGGCTGCGGCTCGTCGGAAGCCGACTGCATGCACGCGCTGATCGGGATCACCCGGGTGCGCTGCGCCGCCCAGGATCTGCTGTTCAAGACCGGGCTCGACCTGACCGGCCTGCGCAACACCGCGCTGTCGTACTTCACCTCGGGGCGGATGCCGCGCCGGCTGATGCTCTCGCGCGAGCTGCCGCCCAACGTGCCGCGCAGCCTCGGCGGCCGTCCGCTCGGCGCGCCTCCCCTGCCCTTCGCGCCTCCGGCGGCGAAGACGGCGACCCTGCCTCCCGCTCCGGCGCCCCGGCCGGCCACCCTGCGGCCCGGGCTGTCGCCGCGCGATCTGATCGACGACATCTCGGACGAGGAAGTGCGCGAGCTGGAGGCGATCTCGCTCGCCCAGGTCCCCGCGCCCCCGGTGATGCCGGCGCCGACTGCGCAGGCCGCGGGGCTCACTGCCTGGCACCTCGATCCGCGCCAGTACCCGCTGCTGACCTCGATCGGCAAGAACCTCACCGTGCTGGCCCGCGCCTCGAAGCTCGATCCGGTGGTCGGGCGCGCGCTCGAGATCGACGCGGTGATCGACATCCTCGGCAAGCGGCGCACCAACAACCCCTGCCTGGTCGGCGAGCCGGGGGTCGGCAAGACCGCGGTCGTCGAGGGCGTGGCGCAGCAGCTGGCCGCGCTGAAGGGTTCGCTGGGCGAGCGGGTGGTGATCGAGCTCGACATGGCCAGCCTGGTGGCGGGCACCCAGCTGCGCGGCTCGTTCTCCGAGAAGCTCAACAGCCTGAAGGACGAGGTGAAGAAGGCCGACGGGCGGATCATCGTCTTCATCGACGAGATCCACACCCTGGTCGGAGCCGGCTCGACCGGAGACGGCCCCCAGGACGCCTCGAACGAGCTGAAGGCGGCGATGTCGCGCGGCGACTTCCCCTGCATCGGGGCCACCACCCACGACGAGTACCGCAAGCACATCGAGGCCGACCCGGCGCTCGAGCGGCGCTTCACCAAGGTGAAGGTCAACGAGCCCTCGGTGCCCGACACCGTCTACATCCTCAACGGGGTGATCGGCCGGTACGAGGAACACCACGGCCTGAAGTACACCTCGGAGTCGCTGCAGGCGGCGGCGTCGCTGGCCGCGCGCTACGTCACCGACCGGTTCCTGCCCGACAAGGCGATCTCGATCGCCGACCTCGCCGGATCCCGCTGCCACCGCGAAGGGAAGAAGCTGGTCGAGCCGGCGGACGTCGCGCGGGTGGTCGCCAAGCTGGCCGGGCTGCCGGAAGAACGGCTGCTGATGAACGACTCGGCCCGCCTGCTGCGGCTGGAGACCGATCTGGCTCAGCGGGTGATCGGCCACGAAGAGGTGATCGGCCGGGTGGCGAAGGTGATCCGCCGCAACTACGCCGGCTTCTCCAGCCGCCGCCCGATGGGCAGCTTCCTCTTCCTCGGGCCCACCGGGGTCGGGAAGACCGAGCTGGCCCGCGCGCTGGCCGACGTGCTGTTCGGCAGCCGCGACGCGATGATCCGGATGGACATGAGCGAGCTGTCGGAGGCCCACGCGGTCAGCCGGCTGATCGGCGCTCCGGCGGGCTACGTCGGCTACGGCGATGGCGGGCAGCTGACCGAGCCGGTGCGCAAGCGGCCGTCGTCGGTGGTGGTGCTGGACGAGATCGAGAAGGCGCACCGCGACGTGCTGCTGCTGCTGCTGCAGGTGCTCGAGGAAGGCCGGCTCACCGACGGCAAGGGCCGGCACATCGACTTCTCCAACACGGTGGTGGTGCTGACCACCAACCTGGGCGCCGAGGCGCTGACCCAGAAGTCGAAGGTGATGGGCTTTGGCGGAACGGCCGAGAAGCCGACCGACGTGGCCGACGCGGCGTCGTCCGCCAAGCGGGCGCTGCCGCCCGAGCTGTGGAACCGCATCGACGAGCGGTGCGTGTTCAAGCCGCTGCAGGAAGTCGAGGTGGCGAAGATCGCCACCTTGCTGCTGACCGAGAGCAGCCAGCGGCTGCGCAGCGAGAAGGGGATCGAGTACGTCGCCACCGAGGAAGTGGTGCGGCTGCTGCTGCAGTCGGGCGGGTTCGACCCGTCGCTGGGCGCGCGGCCGATGCGGCAGACGGTGCAGCGGCTGGTCGAGGGCCCGCTGGCCGAGCGGATCCTGCTGGGCGAGTTCGAGGAGGGCGACAAGATCCGGATCGAGGTCGCCGCGGGACAACTGGCCTTCCATCGGGACGTGCGGCGCGCCTCGTGAGGACTGAGCGGTGAGACGGCGCGCCAAGATCGAGCAGAAGCCCCGGGCCGCGCGCTGGCAGACCCGGGCCAACGCGCCCAAGCCGCGGGTGGTGGTGGTCGGCTTCGGCC
>JAGSPQ010000137.1 GCA_018262385.1 Myxococcaceae bacterium
GAGGTGCTGACCGAGCAGCCGCTGCGCACCGGAGACCTGGTGAAGGTGGGCGGGTCGATCTTCAAGTACCTGCAGGGCGGCAACATCGAGACCCTCTACTACGAAGAGATCTACCAGCTGACGATCGTCGACGGGCTCACCCAGATTCACAACAAGCGCTACTTCCTCGAGTTCCTCGAGCGGGAGATGGGCCGCTGCCACCGCTACAACCGCGCGCTCAGCCTGGTGATGTTCGACATCGATCACTTCAAGAAGATCAACGACACCAACGGGCACCTCGCCGGCGACTACGTGCTGCGCGAGCTGGCCCACCTGATCAAGACCCGGATCCGCAAGGAAGAGTGCTTCGCCCGCTACGGCGGCGAGGAGTTCGCGGTGGTGATGCCCGAGGCGGGGCCAGAGAACGCCCGCCGCTTCGCGGAGAAGATCCGCAAGCTCACCGAGGATCACCACTTCAACTTCGAGCAGAAGGACATCCCGGTGACGATCTCGCTCGGGGTGTCCGACATGACCGGCGACATGACCGAGCCCCTGCAGTTCATCAAGGGCGCGGACGCCAACCTCTACAAGGCGAAGAAGTCCGGCCGCAACCGGGTCCAGGGCTGAAAAGCGTTGTTCAGTAGGTGAGGCGCACCGCGAGGGTGCCGCCGAGGTACTGATCGACCGCGCCGCCGGCGACGTACAGGTCGGTCGGCTGGGTGCGGAAGGTCAGCCCGTACCGCGCAAAGTCGAAGCTGAGCCGCACCTGCAGCATCTTCAGGAAGGGCAGCTTCAGCCCCAGTCCCAGCCCGCCGTCGATCCCCAGCACCGAGCCGTTGGGAAAGTACTTCGCGCTGATGATCTCGGGGGCCGACAGCACCGGCAGCACCGCGAACCGCCCGAACACCAGCAGGCCGGTGTCGCCGAACGGCAGCTCGCCGGCGAGGCCGAACTTCAGCGCCGCGTAGGAAATCGCCGGCAGCCCGTCGAGCACGCTCATGTCGCTGCCCGGGCCGACCGAGAAGCTGTGCGAGCGAAAGCCGATGATCGGCGAGACGTAGGCCGCCGACTTCGCCGAGGGGCGGATCTGAAACTTCAGCGCCACGTCGAAGCGGGAGATCGAGGTCGGGTAGCTGACGTCGGAGCCGCTGCGCTTGGACTTGAGGTTGATCGCGGTGAAGAACCCCACCTCGGCGCCCAGCCCGGAGACCACCGAGTCCTGGAACAGCAGCGTCAGCGGGTACAGCTCGGCCTTCAGGTTCGGGCCGGTCAGCGGCGCGCTGTACGAGCGCAGGTTCGGCGTCCCGGTCTGGGAGTAGCTGAAGCCCTTGGTCGCCAGATCCCATCCCACCTCGACCGCCACCACCGGCCGCTTCTCGCGCTTCTTCGGCGCCTCCCCGCCCGGCTCGGGCTCGGGCTCGGCCGGCTTCTCCTCTTCTTTCGGAGGAGGCGGCGGCTGGGTGACCTTCTTCTCCTCGGGGGCGGGCTTCTCTTCCGCAGCGGGCTTCTCTTCGGGCGGCGGCTTCTCTTCCGGCTTCTTCGTCTCTTCCGGCGGGGGCGGCTTCTTCTCTTCCGGCGCTTCCTTCGGGGGCAGCCCCATCATCCCGCCCAGCACCTCGCCGGCGGTCTTCAGGTTGCGGTCGGACAGCTCGCCGCCCTCGAGGCTCCAGGTCTTCTTCTTCCCCGGGCCGGCCTTGGCCAGCACCTGCACCTCGATCGACCGCTTCTTCCCCTTGGCGATCACCTTCCCGTCGACGACGAACTTCACCTTCGCCTTCTTGACCTTCTTCCAGTCGATCTTGCCCTTGGTGGTGACCTTGGCCTGGGGGACGCACTCGGCCCGGTCGCACAGCTCGGAGACGACCTGGTTGCGCACCGCGTTCGCGCCCGGCCCCTCGAAGGTGACGACCGAGATTCTCTGGGCGAAGGCGTCGGAAGCGAAGAGCGCCGCGACCAGGCACGGGGCAGCAATTCTCATGGACCACTTCAATTGCATGGGGTGGGGCAGTGTACCCACGGCCTCGTGCTAAGGAAGGTTTTAGCGATGGCCACTGCGAACCCGGCGCTCGAAAAATTCCTCATCAGCATCCCGCTCTTTTCGCTGATCGAATCGGCCGAGATGATGGACATCCTCCATCTGCTCCGGCCGGTCGAGCTGCAGAGCGGGCAGGTCCTCTTCAAGGAAGGTGAGCCGGGCCGCGCGATGTGGGTGCTCGGGGCGGGGGTCGAGGTCTCGATCTCCACCACTCCCACCGGTTCCCGGCGGCCGGTCGCGGTGGCCTACGCGCGCGAGGGCGACACCCTGGGCGAGATGGCGCTGATCGACGAAGGGGGCCGCTCGGCCACCGCGGTGGTGGTCGCCGGGGGCCACGCCCACGAGATCCTCGCCGCCGAGTTCCACTCGCTGCGCGACGCCTTCCGGCCGGCGGCGTTCAAGGTGCTGCGGCGGATCTGCATGGATCTGTGCAGCCGGCTGCGCGCCACCTCGGATCGGATCGTCCCCGCGGGGAAGGGCAACGTGAGCACCCCGAAGGGAGAGCCGCACCCGCGTCCCGACGTGGCGATGCTCGACCGGTTCGCTCCGTTCAAGCCGCTGCCGGCGGTGGTGAAGCTGGCGCTCGCCCAGAAGCTGCGGCTGATCGAGGTCGACGGGATCACCCCGCTGTTCGCCGAAGGCGAGGAGAGCGACGGGGCGTACTTCCTGATCGAGGGCGAGGTGTCGGTGGGCCGCAACGGGAAGACCCTCTCGAACATGGTCCCGGGGACGATGTTCGGCGTGGTGTCGACGATCGACCAGGGCCGGCGCAGCGCCGCCTGCGTCACCACCGGCCCGGCCCGGCTGCTCAAGCTCAACGACGCCGACTTCGACGCGCTGTTCGCCTCGGGGCACCGGTTCGCCTTCCAGATCGTCGACCTCGTCGCCCGCCAGCTGGTGAGCCACCTGCGCAACGCCAACACGATGTTGCCGATGCCCGGGGGGGCCGCCGGCAAGGCCACGACCGCTCAGCCGATCGCCAACCTGCTGGCCACCCGCCCCGATCCCGCGGCGGATCTGGAGGTGCTGCCGCTGGAGCTGGAGATGGAGATCGACGAGGCGGCCTTCGCGGGGGAGCTGCTGGGTTGATTTCCGGTGCCGGTGGGCTTACTTGAGAGCCCATGTCCGTGAACATTCAACTCGAGTGGACCCCCAACCCGTCCACCCTGAAGTACGTGGTCGACACCAAGCTGCTGCCCCGCGGGGCGATGAACTTCACCGACAAGGCGGTCGCGCTGGAGAAGTCGCCGCTGGTCTCGAAGCTGTTCGGGATCAAGGGCGTGCTGGCGGTGATGCTGGGGACCAACTTCGTCACCGTCACCAAGGGTGACGACGGCGAGTGGGACGAGCTCAACGACGGCGTGATGGCGATGATCGACCAGCACCTGACCGCCGGCGAAGAAGTGGTGAAGGCCGAGTTCCTCGAGATCAAGGCCGCCACCGTGGCCGGCGACTCGGCGATCGAGGCGAAGATCCGCGAGATCCTCGAGGCCGAGATTCGGCCCGCCGTCGCCCAGGACGGCGGCGACATCACCCTCGATCGGTTCGAAGACGGCATCGTCTACCTCCACATGAAGGGCAGCTGCGCGGGCTGCCCCTCTTCGACCGCCACCCTGAAGATGGGGATCGAGACCCGGCTGAAGGAGTCCTGCCCCGAGGTCGTCGAGGTCGTCGCGCTCTGAGTTCATGAGCACCGAGAAGGCCCGCCGGCAGGTCGACGCGAAGCACGTTCGCCGCGAGCTGCTGCCCAACCAGTCGCAGGCGCTGCTCAAGGCGCTGCACCTGATCACCCGCGAAGGGAAGCTGAACGCGGACACCCTGCGCAAGCTGAAGCAGGTCAACCACCTGGTCGGCCTGTTGACCCCCGGGCTCGACGAGGCGTTCGAGAAGCACGGCAACCCGGTGCTGGTCGACGTCGGCAGCGGCAACGCGTACCTCGGGTTCATCCTCTACGAGCTGTTCTTCAAGCACCGCGAGGGTGGCGAGGTGATCTGCATCGAGACCCGCGAGGATCTGCACGAGCGGGCGGCGGCGCGGGCGGCCCAGCTGGGCTTCGCCCGCATGCGCTTCATCCGTTCGGCGGGCGAGGCGGCGGTGGTCCCCGACAAGGTGCACGTGGTGACCGCGCTGCACGCCTGCGACACCGCCACCGACGACGCGCTGGCGCTGGCGATCTCGCACCAGGCGGAGCACGTCGCGGTGGTGCCCTGCTGCCAGGCCGAGGTGGCGCAGCAGCTGCGGGATCTGAAGTCGAAGGTCGCTCCCTCGCTGGGCGCGCTGTTCGATCATCCCTGGCACCGGCGCGAGTTCGGCTCGCACCTGACCAATGTGATTCGCGCGCTGGTGCTCGAGTCGCGCGGCTACTCGGTGACGGTGACCGAGCTGACCGGCTGGGAGCACTCGCTGAAGAACGAGCTGATCCTCGGCCGGAAGGTCGAGCGCGATGTCCGCGATCCGAAGGCCACCCTCGACGCGCTGCTCGAGCAGACCGGGGTGCGGCCGAAGCTGATCCGGGCGCTGACCCCCACCCGATGAAGCTGTTCCTCGCCTGCGCGCCGGGGCTGGAAGGCGTGCTCGAGGCCGAGGTCCGCGAACGCGGGCTCACCGGCCACGCGGTGCCGGGTGGGGTCGAAGCCGAGGGCCCACCTGACGCCTACGAGGACGCCAATCTCTGGTTGCGCTGCGCGACCCGGGTCTGGGTGCGGATCGCCGAGGTGGGCCGCCCGGAGGAGCTGAGCCGGGTGTCGCTCGGTGCGTACAAGGCGAAGGCGATTCCGATCGCGCTCGACTGCCCGCCGCGCTGGCAGTCGATGGCCGAGCGGTCCTGGGGCAAGTCGTCCTCCCACGGGCTGGAGGTGATGCTGCGCGAGGACGAGCACGGCCGCTGCCAGATCAGCGTCGACTCGAGCGGCGAGCTGCTGCACGTGCGCGGCTACCGGCAGGAGATCGGCAAGGCCCCGCTGCGCGAGACGCTGGCGGCCGGGGTGCTGCGGCTGGGCGGGTACCGCGGGGACGCTCCGCTGTGGGACGTGATGTGCGGCTCGGGGACGCTGCTGATCGAGGCGGCCTGGATCGCGATGGGCAAGGCGCCCGGAGCGCTGCGCCACTTCGCCTTCGAGTCCTGGCCCTCGCACGACCTCAAGCGGTGGGAAGCGCGCCCGCGGGTGCTGGCGGCGCCGGCCCCACTGCCGCTGCTGCTGGGCACCGACCTCAACTCGGGGCAGCTGGGGATCGCCCGGCGCAACGCCAAGCGCGCGTTCGCGTTCGAGGCGATCAAGCTCGAGCGGATGGATGCGACGAAGCTCCCCGCCCGCCCGGGGCCGCCCGGGCTGGTGGTGGGGAACCTCCCGTACGGGATCCGGGTGGGCGAGCGCTCCGAGCTGGGAGATCTCTACGCCGCGCTCGGCGCCTCGCTGAAGCAGGCGGTGCCGGGGTGGCGGTTCGCGTTCCTGCTGCAGGAAGGGGAAGCTGCGCTCGGCTTGAGCTTCGAGCAGGTGCACGACGTGAACAACGGCGGGATCCGCTGCCGGGTGGTGACAGGAGAGATCCGGTGAGTCCACGCGTCTCGGTCGTGCAGGGAAGCCTGACCGACGGCAGCCAGTCGGTGCTGGTCAACGCCTCGAACACCAACGCGGTGCTGGGCACCGGCGTGTCGGGAGCGATCTCCCGCGCCTGCGGCAAGCAGTTCCAGCAGCAGGTGAGCGAGGAGCTGCAGCGGAAGTACGGCGGCCCGATGCGGCCGGGCCAGGTGCTGATCACCGGCGCCGGGACCCATCCGCGCGCCCGCTGGGTGGCCCACGTCGCGGTGATGGACTACCGCGAGGGCTTCTCCGGGGCCTCGTTCCCTTCGACCGACACGATCCGCACCGGCTGCGAGTCGCTGTGGGACGCGGTCGAGACCCTGGATGCCGACCGGCCGATCTCCGTGGCGATGGTCGCGCTCGGCGCCGGCACCGGGAACCTCGGGGTGCGCGACCCGGTGCGGATTGCCGCCGAGACGCTCAAGGCCCACGCGGCGATTCACCCCAACACCCGCATCGAGCAGGTCGTCTTCTACGGCTTCCTGCTGCCCGAATACGTCGCGATGGCCGAGGTGCTGCTGGGGCTGTTCCCGGAAGTCGCCGACGGTCTGCCGAAGGACGTGCTCGAGCTGGTGGGCCGCCTCAAACCCTGACCGGGCTGGGCGCGCTGGGTTATGTCGCTTTCCATGGCCATCGAGAAAGCGCTCGCGCGGTTCAATGCTGAGAAGAAGAACTACCTCGAAGATCTGAAGGCGCTGGTCCGGATCCCGTCCGTTTCCTTCGCCGGGTTCGACCCGAAGTGGGTGCGGGACTCGGCCGAGGCGACCGCGAAGCTGCTGCAGCGGCGCGGGTTTCAGAACGTGCGGCTGCTGGAGGTGGAAGGCGCCCACCCCTACGTGTACGGCGAGATCCTCAAGGCGCCGGGCAAGCCGACGGTGCTGCTCTACGCGCACCACGACGTGCAGCCGGCGGGCGACGAGGCGGCGTGGAAGTCGCCGCCCTTCGAGCCGACCGAGCGCGACGGGCGGCTGTACGCGCGCGGCGCCGCCGACGACAAGGCCGGGGTGGTGGTGCACTCGTCCGCGGTCGATGCCTGGCTGAAGGGCGCCGGCGAACTTCCGCTGAACGTGAAGGTGATCATCGAGGGCGAGGAGGAGATCGGCTCCGAGCACCTGACCGCGTTCCTGCAGAAGCACCGCACCCTGGTGCAGGCCGACTGCATCGTGCTCACCGACACCGGGAACTTCGAGACCTCGCTGCCGAGCATCACCACCGCCCTGCGCGGCCTGGTCACCGTCGACGTCGAGGTGAAGGCGCTCAAGCAGTCGTTGCACTCGGGGATGTGGGGCGGGCCGGTGCCGGATCCGGTGATGGGCCTGGCCAAGATGCTCGCCGCGCTCACCCACGCCGACGGGTCGATCGCGATCCCGGGGATCCTCGACAAGGTGAAGCCGCTGACCACCGAGGAGCGGCAGTGGATCAACGAGCTGCCCGGTGACCGCGCCCACTTCCGCAAGCAGGCGGGGATGCTGCCGTCGGTCGAGCTGCTCGGCGGCGATCGCCACCCGTGGGAGACCAACTGGCGCCAGCCCTCGCTGACCGTCAACGCGATCCAGGCCAGCAGCCGCAAGGACGCGCGCAACATCCTCTGCGAGTCGGCCTGGTGCCGGGTCGGGATCCGGCTGGTGCCGAACCTCGATCCGCTCGACGTGCAGAAGAAGCTCGTCGACGCGCTGAAGAAGTCGGTGCCGTGGGGGCTCGAGGCGGACGTCAAGCCCGACCAGAGCGTGAACTGGTGGTACACCGATCCGAGTGGGCCCGCGTTCCAGGCCGCCTTCCGCGCGCTCGAGAAGGGCTACGGGCACAAGGCAGTCGCGATCGGCTGCGGCGGTTCGATCGGCTTCGTCGAGCCGTTCGCCAAGGAGCTGGGCGGCGTTCCGGCGCTGCTGATCGGCGTCGAGGATCCGTACACCAACGCCCACTCGGAGAACGAGAGCCTGCACCTGGGGGACTTCGACAAGTCGATCGCCAGCGCGATCTACCTCTACGACGAGCTGGCGAAGGTGCTCACCGCCCGGTAGCTGGGCAGAAACGAAAATGTGCGGCCCACTCTTCGCGGGCCGCACACTTTCTCAGCCAACGGTCAGGCTCGGACTACGGGGCGCAGGTCCGCTCCGGTGCTGCAGGTGCCCGGCACCCGCGGACGGCACAGGCCCGCCTGGCAGCTCTCCCCGGCATTGCAGTTGGTGTCGGTCGAGCAGCCGTAGAAGCAGGCCGCGTTCACGCACCAGGCGCCGGCGCCGCACGCCGCGTTGTTGGAGCAGCTGGCCGGAGGAATCGGGTGACCGCTGCCCGCGTCCGCCGCGCCGCCGCCGGTGCCAGTGCCGCCGCCGGTGCCAGTGCCGCCGCCGGTGCCGCTGGTGCCGCCGCCGGTGCCAGTGGTGCCGCCGCCGGTGCCGCTGGTGCCGCCGCCGGTGCCGGTGCTGCCGCCGGTGCCGCCGCCCGCTCCGCCGCCGGCCGCGCCCGCGTCAGGCTTGGCGCTCGGGCCGCAGAAGCCGGCCTGGCACTGGGAAGTGCCGCCGCAGTCGGTGTCAAAGCCGCACGGCCGGGCGCAGTACCCGTTGATGCAGGCGTCCAGCCCGCAGGAGGTGTTGCTGTTGCAGGTCTTCGCCCCGTCGGGGATCGGGCGGCAGGTGCCGTAGAGGCAGAAGTCGCCGGTGCCGCAGTCGCTGTTGACGG
>JAGSPQ010000906.1 GCA_018262385.1 Myxococcaceae bacterium
CGCCGGCCGTTCCACCGCCCGCGCCGCCGGCCGTCCCACCGCCCGCGCCGCCGGCCGTCCCGCCGCCAGCGCCGCCGGCCGTCCCACCGCCCGCGCCGCCGGCCGTCCCGCCGCCTGCGCCGCCGGCCGTCCCGCCGCCCGCGCCGCCGCCGGTTCCTCCGCCTGAGCCGCATCCCGACAACAGCGCCACCGCAGTCACTGCCGCGACGCAAAGCCTCGAAGCACTCGTCATTTGTGTGTTCCCCCTCTGGCTTGAGCCAGGAGCCCGACCCATTAAGGGGAGCTAACCTAGATCATCACTGGAACTGGGCCCAGAGCAGAATTCCCAAAAAGCCCAGTCCAATCGCACCGATGAACACCCCGGCCGCCAGCCAGACGAACCGGCCGGCGAAGGGGCCGTAGGGCCGGGTGAGGTAGTCCTCGTTGGGCTCTTCCCCCGAGCTGGCTTCGATTTCCTGCAGCAGCGAGTTCTCGATTCGCGGCTCGATCGGCGCGTTGTAGGTGACCCCGAAGCTGGTGCGGGTGGCCGCCATCGCCTCCGCGGTCGGCAGTGGCTGGGTGAGCCGCGGATCCCGGGACGGCGAAGGGGTGAGGCCCTCGTCGATCGTCGCCTGCGGTTGAGAAGGCGGCGCGGCCGGCGGGAGCGAGAGGTTTCCGGGTCGGCCGGGATCGGTCACGTCCTCGTCGTGGGAGGGGATGTAGCCGGCGGGCGCGAGCACCGCGGTGTGCTCGAACGCCAGCGCGGTGGGAGGGACGAACTGGAGCTTGCGGGTCTTGTCGGTCGGCACGTCGGCGATCGCCTTGCCCTGCATGGTGTGGGCGAGCACCTGGTCTTCGGATTCCTTCTCGCGGTGGAAGACGCGCATCAGCAGCTCCGACAGGTCCTTCTCGTTGCTGTCGGGCGCGTGCCGCAGCCGCACCTTCTTCATCGCCTCGCCAAAAATCTCTGCCGAGGCGTAGCGATCGTTGGGGCTCTTCTTCAGCGCCTTCAGCACCAGGTCGTCGACCTCGCGGGGGAGGGCGCCGTGGTACAGCGAGGGCGGCTCCCAGCTCGGGTTGGCGGCTTTGCGCCAGCGCTCGATCGGATCTCCCTTCTGGGGCAGCGCGTGCCAGGCGAGCAGCTCCCAGAGCATCACCCCCACCGAGTAGATGTCGGCGCGGCGATCGACGAGCTGCTTCTTCGCCTGCTCCGGGGCCATGTAGGTGAGGTTGCCGATCACCACCCGCGGGGCGGTCTGCTCTTCTTTGAGCGTCGACTGGGCGGCGCCGAAGTCGATGATCTTCACCTCGCCGCGGTAGCTGATGCAGACGTTGGCGGGCGAGAGATCGCGGTGGACGAGGTGGAGCGGATCTCCCTTCTCGTCCTTCGCGTCGTGGGCGTACTGCAGCCCGGTGCAGACCTTCTCGCCCAGCAGCAGAATCAACCCCAGCGGCAGCTGCTGCTTGCGATCGCGCAGCCGGCGGGTGAAGCGCGAGACGGTCTTCCCCTGCACGTACTCCATGGTGAGGAAGTACTCGCCGTTGACTTCGCCCATCGCGTACACCCGGGCGATGTTGTTGTGCTTCAGCCGCACCACCACCCGCGACTCGTCGAGGAAGCGGCCGACGAAGGCGCGGTTCTCGAGCAGCGAGGGCAGCACCTTCTTCACCACGCAGGCGCGCGGCGGCTGACCGCCGACCCCCTGGCCTTCCCGCGCGAGAAAGACCTCGCCCATCCCGCCGGCACCGATGCGCCGAATCAGTTCGTACTTGCCGAACGGCACCGGTGCGTCAGGCGTCGGGTCCTGCAACATGAGGGGCGCAGCTTGCGGTCGAGTCTTCGGCGGAGCAAGCAGACTGCGCGTCGGCTCGCGATCCCGAAGCTGTTTGTTCGACAGCGACAGCAGCTCGTTCAGCGCCGGGTCGGTGATGATCTCGACGTCAAAGGAGCCCGGCGCGGGGATCGCGTGTTCGCCGCTGATGTCTGGACTCGACATGGGCCGACACTTCGCTTCCCCTTTGAAACTGCCCCGAAACTATTGCGTCGTGCCGCAACGCGTCAAGATGGGCGCTAACCGGGCGTAATCAGGCGCCCTGTACGAGGTGTCTGACACCTTCGGAAGATCACGGGTGGAGATCCAGCCAGGCGCCGACGTCGTCCATCACCTGCTGCTTCTCCGGCTCGTGGACCAGGTCGTGCGCCAGCCCGTCGTACGACTTGAGCGTCTTGTCGGTGCTCTTCGCCGCGTCGATCAGCTCCTTGCTGCCCGAGGGCGGAGTGACCAGATCCTTCGTCCCGTGCAGCGCCAGCACCGGCACGTTCAAGGTGGCGGCCTGCTCGCGAATCGTCGCGATCGCCCCGAGCACCTCGGCGGCGGTGCGGGCCGGCCCCTTGGCGTCGTAGATCAACGGATCGGTGGCCATCGAGGCGACCACCTTCGGATCGCGCGAGAAGTTCTCGTCCTTCAGCTCGAACACCGCCAGCTTCGGAAAGATCGCCGCGATCAGCTTCAGCGGCCCGGTCACCGCTCCCGGCTCCTCGGTCTTCAGCGCCGCCGCGCTGGTGATCAGCCCCGCCGGCTTCGGATCCCGGGTGAGGGTGTAGAGGGTGACCACCGCGCCGCCCATGCTGTGGCCGAAGAGGAAGACCTTCTTGCCCGCCTCGGCGGTGCGCACCCGCTTCAAGAACAGCTCGAGGTCGTCGAGGTAGTCGGTGAACCGCTCGACCCAGACCCGGTCTCCTTCCGAGTCGCCGTGGCCGCGCAGGTCGAGCGCGTAGACCGCGTAGCCGCGGTTCACCAGTGAGGTGGCGAAGTCGTGGTAGCGATCCGAGTA
>JAGSPQ010000138.1 GCA_018262385.1 Myxococcaceae bacterium
TTCTTCAGCGCCGCCTCCAGCCGCAGCGCCGCCGACTTGTCCTTCACCCGCCGGCGCCAGACCAGCGCCACCGGCCGCCGCGAGCGGGTGTAGCGGGCGCCCTTCCCGTCGTTGTGCCGCTGCACCCGGGCCGGCACATCGTTACTCACCCCGGTGTAAAGCGAGCCGTCGCAGCACCGGACGATGTAGACGCTCCAGCTTGCCATTCGGGCGTCACCTTGCCTGAATCGGACCCAGAAATGGCCGACGAGATCGACGAACGCGCGAAAGACGTCCTCCGGGTGGTGGTGGAGGAGTTCATTTCGAAGGGCGAGCCGGTCGGCAGCTCGCAGCTGACCCGCCGGGGCGACTTCGACGTCTCTCCGGCGACGATGCGCAACGTGCTCGCCGAGCTCGAGGAGTTGGGCTACCTCGAGAAGCCGCACACCTCGGCGGGGCGGGTGCCGACCGATCGCGGCTACCGGTTCTTCGTCGACACGATGCTGCAGCTCAAGGAGCCCAACCCCAACGACCGCAAGCTGATCGAGCAGGGCTTGGCGGGCAACAACGTCGAAGAGCGGCTGGGCGAGGCGAGCAAGGTGCTCTACCACCTGTCGCACCACGCGGCGGTGGTGCTGACCCCGCGGCCGAGCGCGCTGGTGGTGACGAAGATCGAGCTGGTGCGGCTGCGCGACGATCGGGTGCTGGCGATCCTGGTCGGGCAGGGCGGGCAGGTGCAGAACAAGCTGGTGGCGATCGACTTTCCGGTCTCGGCCGACGAGCTGGTGCAGGCCTCGAACTACCTCAATGATCTGCTGCGGCAGGGGGTGAACATCGAGGACGTGCGGGGGCGGATCCTCACCGAGCTCGACGCCGAGCGGGCCCAGTACGACGTGCTCACCACCAAGGCGCTCAAGCTCGGCGCGGCGGCGACCGATCTGTCGGCGCCCGAGCGGATGCTGATCGAAGGCACCGGCACCTTCCTCGAGGCGCCGGAGTTCGCCGACGACGTGAAGCGGATGCGCACCCTGTTCAAGGCGCTCGACGAGAAGCACAAGCTGCTCTCGCTGCTCGATCGGGTGCAGCGCGGGCGCGAGATGCAGATCTTCATCGGCGCCGAGAGCGAGTTCTCTTCCCAGGGGGACGTGAGCGTGATCGCCACTCCGTACACCAGCGGCGACACGGTGCTCGGCACGGTGGGGGTGATCGGCCCCACCCGCATGAACTACCAGCGGATCATCCCGCTGGTGAACTTCACCGCCCACGTGCTGTCGAAGGCGCTCGGCGAAGAGTAGTTCCCCTTCTGCGGTGTGGGTTGGCGCACCACAGCCGGGAGCTCGGGAGATCGATCTGCCCGGCAGGAACGGTACACTCCGCCGGAACTTTCGTCGTGAACCCCGCCAGCAACTCCAGCTTGAAGGTGCTGCGCCAGCTCGGCTCGGACGCGCACTCCGATGCGTTCCTCGCCGAGGTGCGCGGGTTCGATGCGCCGATGGTGGTTCGGGTGGTGAAGCCCGAGCTGGCGCAGAACGCCGAGCGGATGAATCGCTTCATCGCCGAGGCGCGGCTGCTGACCGAGGTCAGCTCGCCCGGGCTGCTCCAGGTGCGCTCGGCGGGCCGGATGAAGGACGGCCAGGTCTACGTGCTCACCGACTTCGCCGACGGCCAGCCGCTGGTGGGGACTTCGAACCTCGCGCTGCAAGAGCTGGTCGAGCTGGGGCTGCCGCTGTGCAGCGCGCTGGCGGCCTTGCACGAGGCGGGGCTGGTGCTGGGCGCGCTCAACGCGCACGAGGTGCTGAGCACTCCGCGCGGGCCGATGCTCGACGCGTCGTTGGCGCCGCTGTCGCGCGCTCCCGGGGCGACCCACGCGACCGACGTCCGCGCGCTCGCCTCGTGGATCTCCGCGCTGGCAGGCCGGGAAGCGGTGAGCGATCCGTACGAGCTGGCGGTGCGGCAGGGGCTGGGGTCGGCCACCACCGCGGGCGAGCTGGTGTCTGCGCTCGAGTCGGCGCGCCAGCGCTGGGCGGGCCACCGGGTCCGCGAGTCCACCGAGGCGGTGGTCGAGTCGGTGACGATCGACGAGGCGGATCTGTCGGGCCAGACCCTCGGGCCGTACGCGCTCCAGCGGGTGCTCGGCGAGGGGGCGATGGGCCGGGTCTACCTCGGCCAGCACCAGCAGACCGGAGCCGAGGCGGCGATCAAGGTCCTCAAGGCCGAGCACGCGATCCAGAAGGACCTGGTGCAGCGCTTCATCCAGGAAGCGACCGCGATCAACGCGATCCAGAACGAGCACATCGTCGAGGTGCACGACTTCGGCGAAGGGCCGAGCGCCCATGGGATCCCCCGGGTCTACTGCGTGATGGAGGTGCTCCACGGCCGCCCGCTCGCGGACGAGATGGAGCTGGGGACGTTGCCGATTCAGCGGGCCTGCCGGATCGTCCACCAGGTGACTCACGCGCTCGGAGCGGCGCACGCGCTCGGGGTGGTCCACCGCGACATCAAGCCGGAGAACATCTACCTCCACCAGCGCGGGGCCGACCCGGACTACGTCAAGGTCCTCGACTTCGGAGTGGCCAAGCTGCTCAAGCCGCTGGCGAGCCTGCCGACCAGCAACACCCAGAAGGGGATCGTGATCGGCACCCCGGAGTACATGGCGCCCGAGCAGGCGCTGGGGATCTCCACCGACCTGCGGGTCGACCTCTACGCGTGCGGGCTGGTGCTCTACGAGCTGCTGAGCGGCGACCAGCCGTTCAAGGGCAACACCTTCGGCAAGCTGGTGGTCGAGATCACCACCCGGCCGCCCCCGCCGCTGCCCGCCCAGACTGCGGCGGGCGAGCCGATTCCGCGCGGGCTGATGGCAATCGTCGACCGCTGCCTGCAGAAGAAGCCCGAGGATCGCTTCAGCAGCGCGGCCGAGCTGGGCGCGGCGCTCGAGCCGTTCGTCGTCCCGGGAGGCAGCGCGCGGGCGAGCGCGGCGGAGGCCGACAGCCAGGCGCTCCGGGCGGCGGTCCGGCCCTCGCGCACCCCGCGGCTGGTGGCGGCGTTCGGGCTGGCGCTGGTGCTGGGCGCGGTCGGCTTCTACGTGCTGCGCGCGCCGCCGGCCGAAGCGGTGGTGGCGGCGAAGACGGTGACGCTCGAGGTCGCCAGCCAGCCGGCGGGGGCGAGGGTGACTCGGCTCGACACCCAGCAGCTGCTGGGGCTCACCCCGCTGAAGCTGCAGACCGAGCGGCTCGAGGCCCCGCTTGGGCTGCGGCTCGAGCTGGCCGGTCACGCCCCGAGCGAGCGGCAGGTGGAGCTGGCCACCGACGTCTCCCTCTCGGTCGAGCTGGTCCCGACGCCGTAGCGGCGAGCCTCCCGCGTGACAGCCCGTCGCCCTCGGGTGACGTCGCGGAGCAGGACACTCCACTGGTTCAGCGCTGACCACGATCGGCACCAACCGCGCTTACGCATTGATTTCATCGCTCCCTGTCACACCGGGGCGACGCCGGATTCGTGAGCCCGTTCGCGCGCTTGGCGCGGGTTGCCGCGGGTCCGCCCGCCGGCGCCGAACCCCCTTCGGTGGCACTGGAATTGGATCCGCTCCCCCCCATGTCCCCCTCACCCCTGAAGTTGGTCGTCGTCTCGCTGCTGGTGCTGCTCGCCGGGTGCGGAAACGAGCTCCCCGCCGCGCCGGCTGTCCAGAAGGGAACCTCGCCGCTGGAGGCCGCCTTCACCGACGCCGCCCGCGAGTTCCAGGTGCCGGTCGAGCTGCTGAAGGCGATCGCCTACGTCGAGACCCGGGTCTCGCCCGCCACCGGCGGCAGCGTCAACGGCGGCCACGGGCTGATGAACCTGGTCGAGGGCGACGACTGGAAGATGCTCTCGCGCGCCGCGGCGCTCACCGGGGTGGATGCCGCCCGGCTGAAGCTGGACCCGGTGGCCAACATCCGCGGCGCGGCGGCGGTGCTGCGCGAGCTGGGCGACAAGTCCTTCCGCACCTACCCCGAGCTGTCGGCGCACAACCTGGGCGACTGGTTCCAGGCGGTCTCGCTCTACCCGGGCATCGACTCGGCGCCGGTCGCCAACGACTACGCCGCCGACACCTTCGTGCGGCTCGAGCAGGGCTTCGAGGTTCCGTCGCTCAACGGCACGGTGGTGCTCGAGCCGATCGTCGCCGACTGGCGCAAGCACTCGGCGGTGGCCTCGCGGCGGGACGCGCTGGGCGACTACCCGAACATCGCCCAGTACAAGCAGTCGCCCCACTACTCGGTCGGCCGCACCAGCTACCAGTACGTGCTGATCCACACCATGCAGGGCAGCTACTCGGGCTGCATCAGCTGGTTCCAGAACCCGACTTCGAAGGTCTCGTCGCACTACCAGGTGCGCAGCTCGGACGGGCAGATCACCCAGATGGTGACCCACGCGAACACCGCGTGGCATGCGCAGTGTTACAACGGCAAGAGCGTCGGCATCGAGCACGAGGGGTACGTCGCCAATCCGGGCCAGTGGTACACGGACGCGATGTACACGGAGTCGGCGAAGCTGACCCGTTGGATCGCCGACCGGCACGGCATCCCGAAGGATCGCGCGCACATCATCGGCCACAACGAGGTCTCGTCGGCCTGCAACACCGGCGGCCACACCGACCCGGGCAGCGGGTGGAACTGGTCGAAGTACATGGGCCTGGTGCTCGGCTCGACCCCCACCACCCCCGGCACCGGGGTGTTCATCGGGGCGATCTACACCGGCGGCAGCAGCACCAACCGGGTCTCCGGCGCGGTGGTCACCGTCAACGGCCAGAGCGTCACCACCGGCGTCGACGGCATCTACCAGTTCACCTTGCCGGCCGGCTCGCACACCGCCAGCGTCAGCAAGGCGGGCTTCGGCACCAACACCGCGGTCCGCACCATCGTCGCGGGCGCGCAGGTGTGGGGCTCGATGGAGATCAACGCGGTGGCGACCACCGGCACGCTGCGCGGGAAGGTCTTCGCCTACAACGCCGCCAACCCGGCGGACATGAGCGTGGCGATCACCGGCGCAGTGGTGACCACCGCCGGCCAGAGCGTCACCACCGCCGCCGACGGCAACTACGCCTTCACCCTTCCCCCGGGGAACTACACCGTCAGCGTCGCCAAGGCCGGCTACTCGGCCAACTCGGTGGCCCGCACCGTCACCGGCAGCACGGTGACCTGGGGCTCGGTCGGCCTCACCGGCACCAGCGGGCCGGATCAGCAGGCGCCGCAGGTGGCGATCTCCTACCCGGCGGACAAGGCGTCGCTGGACCTGGCGGTGTTCAACCTCACCGGCACGGCGAGCGACAACGCCGGCGCGGTGGCGAGCGTGCAGCTGTCGATCAACGGCGGCGCGGCGGCGACGGTGCCGGTGACGGCCGGGGCATTCTCGATCGAGGTGAAGCTCAAGCCGGGCACCACCCCCCTGAAGATCACCGGCAAGGACGCGGCCGGCAACCTGGCCTCGGCGACCCACACCGCCAGCTTCAACGCCGGGGTGTCGGGCTTCATCCACGTCAGCGAGGACGAGGCCCAGCGGGTCACCGGCGCGCTGGTGCAGCTGCGCGAAGTGGGCACCGGGACGGTGGTGTCGAGCGCGACCACCGACGCGACCGGCGCCTTCTCGCTGGCGACCTCGGCGGTGCCGGTGGACCACGTGCTGTTCGTCAAGGCGACCGGCTTCATGACCTACTCCGAGACGCTCACCATCCCCGATGATCAGCGGCTGACGAAGAAGGTCGGGTTGAACGTGGGCAACGACGTGAACCCGACCGACGTCGGGGTGACGTTCACCGATCCGCTCGAGGGCTCCACCGTCACCACCCAGAGCGTCACCGTCTACGGGACGGCGAAGGGCTTCGAAGTGGCGAGCGTGAAGGTCAACGGGGTGCAGGCCGAGCTGCTCGGCGCGGGTGGCTTCACCGCCACCGTCCCGGTGGTGGAAGGCGAGAACACCCTCGAGGCGATCGCCACCGGGCTGGGCGGCGAGAGCGCGCTGGGCAAGCTGAAGATCATCCGCAAGCTCGGCAGCAACTCGGTGACCCAGCCGAAGCCGGATCCGTCGCAGATGGTCGCCCGGGGCGGGTGCGCGTCGGTCGGCGGGCTCGAGCTGCTCGGGCTGGGCCTGCTCGGCGCGCTGCTGCGCCGCCGTCGCAGCTAGTCAGCCAGTTCCAAAGTGGTACACCTGCGGCGCCGATGATGCTCTCGACGTTGCTGGTGTGCCTTGCGGCCGCCGCAGACAGTCCCCGCCAACTCGCGCTCACTCCCGAGGGCGGAGCCTTGATCCTCCGGGCCGCTCCGGCGCAGGGCGAGCTGCCCCAGCCGCTGGTGGACGCGCGGAAGCTGGCCGAGAGCCTGCGCTACGAGGAGGCGGTGGTCGAGTACCAGCGCTACCTGGCGATCGGCGAACGGCCGGCGCGCGAGCGGGCCGAGGCGCTGCTCGAGCTGGGGTTCATTCACCTGGTGCTGGGCGACGAGGCCAACGCCGACATCCGGGCGGCGAGCGCGCTCGAGCTGGATCCGGGGCTCGAGCTGCCGGCCTCGTCGGCGGCGCGGCAGGTCGACTTCCTCAACAAGGCGCGCAAGGACTTCATCACCCGGGCGCGGCTGCGGGTCGAGCCGCGGCTGGACGACGACGCTCCCGGGCTGGTGCGGGTGAAGGTGGCGGATCCGCAGCAGAAGGTGAAGCGGGTGCTGCTGCGGCACGCGCTGGCGGCGACCGGGCCGTTCCACTCGACCCAGATGGAGTGCCGCGCCGAGGCGTGCACCGGGGCGATCCCCCCGCCGCAGGACACCAACAGCTTCACCGCCTGGTACTACGTCGAGGCGCTCGACGAAGGGCAGCTGACCCTGGCGCGCGCCTCCGGCCCGGACGAGCCGCTGCAGCTGGCGGTGGTGGGCCGCAAGAGCTGGTACCAGAGCCCGGTGGTGTGGGGGATTGGCGGCGCCGCGCTGGTCGCGATCGCCACCGTCGCGTACCTGCTCTCGCCTGCGCCGCCGCGCTGAAGCGTCGGCTACTTCACCTGCCAGCGCTCGTTGCCGATGTCGTAGACCAGCATCGTGGTGCGATCGGGCATCACCGCCCCTCGCCACACCGCGGACTTCTTGCCGTTCTCCATCCGCACGCTGACCGCGTAGGTGCCGGAGGAGACCTTGCGGTCCACCGGGCCGGGGCCCCAGTCGTCACGGCCGACCACGATCCGGCTCACCACGCTCGCCGGGATGGTGCCGATCCGCAGCCGCCCTTCGCCGGCGGGAACCTGCACCGGCTCGTCCTCGGGAGGCGGGGCGGGCTTCGGGTGCTCCTTCGGCGCGGCGGCGATCGGGGCCGGCTTCGGCTTGTGGCGCTCGGGGGCCGGCTTGACCGGGGCCGGCTCGGCCGGGATGACCTTCACCACCGGCTCGAGGGGCTGGACGTCCTCCGGCGCGGGCGGGGCGACGGGCCGGACCGTCACCACCGGCTCGGGCCGCACCAGCGCGGCGATCGCCTCCGGCTTCGGCGCCGGGTCCGAGCGGAAGCCGCCCAGCACGAACAGCGCTCCGACGGTGCCGACCGCGACCGCCACCAGGAAGGCGGCCGGCATCACCCACAGCGGCGGCTTCTTCGCGGCCGGAGGGACCGCGCCGGGCACCATCCGCTCGGTGTGCCGCCGCGGTCCGGGCAGCACCGGGGCGCTGAGGAGGGCGGGGGCGGGCGCGGCGCTCGTCTCGACCGCGGTGGGC
>JAGSPQ010000907.1 GCA_018262385.1 Myxococcaceae bacterium
CGCGGCGCTCAGGCGAACCGTCCTTGCCTTCGGCAGCCGGTTTCAACGCCGACTCAGCCCGGAAGCCACGCCCCGGGGCAACTGCCTGCCGCGCCACCCCACCCAGGCCACCGGGATGATCAGCAGCGTGAGCGCGGTGAGCGACACCAGCCCGCCCCACATCGGAGCGGCGATCCGCTTCGCCACGTCCGAGCCGATTCCGCTCGCGAACAGCACCGGCAGCAGCCCGAAGATGTTGGTGGCCACCGTCATCAGCAGCGGGCGGATCCGCAAGGTCCCCGCCTCGACCGCCGCGTCGATCAGCGTCTGGGTGTCCTTCACCTTCCCCGAGGCCCGGCCCGCGATCCACGCCTCGTCGAGGTAGACGACCATCACGCTCGCGGTCTCCGCGGCCACCCCGAGCAGCGCGATCAGCCCCACCCACACCGCGACCGAGGTGTTGAAGCCGAGGATGAACAGGGTCCAGATCGCCCCCACCGCCGCGAACGGCACCCCGGTCATCACCAGCAGCGTCTGGGTCACGCCGCGGAAGGTGAGGTAGAGGATCAGAAAGACCAGCGCGAGGGTGAGCGGCACCACGATCGCCATCCGGGCGCGCACCCGCTCGAGCAGCTCGTACTGCCCGGTCCACTGCAGCGAGTAGCCGGGCGGCAGCGCGAGCTCGCGGGCCACCGCCTTCTTCGCGTCGTCGACGTAACCGCCGACGTCCCGACCCTCGAGGTCCACGTAGACCCAGCCGGTCAGCGACCCCTGCTCGCTCTTGATCATCGGCGGCCCCATCACCGTCTCGATCCGCGCCAGCATCGACAGCGGCAGCCACGCCCGCCCTCCCCCGCTCGCGGGCGCGGTTCCCTGCCCTGGGCCGCCCATCGAGTCGCCTTCGTCTTCAGCCGGCGCGCCGCCGCCCATCGCGCCCATTCCCGAGGTCAGCACCGGCCCCAGCCCCTCGGGCTCCCCGGCAGCAATCGCCCCACCCGTCAGCGCCGGCCGCTTCCCCGGGGCCGCCCGCACCGGCACCCGGATCCTCCCCAGCGCGTCGAGGTCGTCCCGCAGCTCGCGCGGGTAGCGGACGTTGATCCGGTAGCGCTCGCGGCCCTCGTAGGTCGAGGCAACGTCCATCCCTCCGACCACCGACTCGACCACGTCGAGCACCTCGCGCACCGTGACGCCGTACCGCGCGATCGCCTCCCGGTCGGGAGTGATGTCGAGGAAGAAGCCGCCCAGCTCGCGCTCGGCATACACGCTGCGCGTCCCGGGGACGGTGCGCAGCACCCGCTCGAGCCGATCGTTGATCGAGGAGATCACCGCCAGATCCTTGCCGAAGACCTTCACCCCGATCGGGGTCCGGATCCCGGTGGAGAGCATGTCGACCCGGGCCTTGATCGGCATCGTCCACGCCCCCTGCACCCCCGGACAGACGACCTGCCGATCGAGCTCGGCGATCACCTTCTCGACCGTCATCCCCTCCCGCCATTCGTCGCGCGGCCTGAGCGTCACCACCGTCTCGAACATCGACAGCGGCGCCGGGTCGGTGGCGGTCTCGGCGCGCCCCGCCTTGCCGAAGACCTGTGCCACCTCGGGCACCGAGCGGATCTGCGCGTCCTGCCAGCGCAGCAGGCTGCGGGCCTGCTCGATCGGAATCGACGGCACGGTGATCGGCATGAAGAGCAGGTCGCCCTCGTAGAGCGGGGGCATGAACTCCGAACCCAGCCGCACGAACGGCAGCGCCGTCAGCAAGGTCAGCCCGAGCGCGAGACCGAGCATCAGCCGCCGCCGCTCGAGGCAGAAGCGAAGCACCGGCCGGTACGCCCTCACGAACCAGCGATTGATCGGGTTGTGCTGCTCCGGGCGGATCTTCCCCTTCAGCAGCAGCACCATCAGCGCCGGCACCAGCGTCACCGAGAGCACCGCCGCGATCGCCATCGAGGCGGTCTTCGCCAGCGCGAGCGGGCGGAACAGCCGCCCCTCTTCCCCCGCGAGCACGAACACCGGCAGGAAGGCGACCGTCAGCACCAGCAGCGCGCTGAACATCGAGGGGCCGAGCTCCCGCGCCGAGTCGATCACCAGCCGCCCGCGATCCACCTGCCGTCCCTCGCGCTGCGCCGCCTCGATCTTCTTGTGCGCGTTCTCCACCAGCACCACGCCCGAGTCGACCATGTCGCCCAGCGCGAGGATCACCCCCGCCAGCGACATGATGTTGATCGTCACCTTCAGCAGGTAGAAGGCGATGAACGAGCCGAGGGTCGCGATCACCAGGGTGACCGCGCTCACCAGCGCCGACCGCAGGTGAAACAGGAACAGGCCGATCACCAGCAGGATGATCACGAGGATCTGCACCACGTTGGTGGCGAGGGTCTTCACCGACGCGTCGATCAGCGTGCTGCGGTCGTAGACGGTGAGGACCTCGACTCCCGCGGGCAGCGTCGGCCGCAGCACCTCGAGCCGGGCCTTCACCCGGCCGATCACGTCGAGCGCGTTCTCGCCCGATCGCATCACCACGATCCCCGCCACCACCTCGCCCTGCCCGTCGAGCTCGGCCAGCCCGCGGCGGAGGTTGCCGCCCACGGTGACGGTGGCCACGTCCTTGATCCGGATCGGGATCCCGTCGGCGCGGGTCGCCACCACCGCCAGCTCGAGCTCGGACGCGTCGCGGATGTAGCCCCGCCCCCGCACCGAGTACTCGTGCTCGGCCATCTCGATCACCCGCCCCCCCACCTCGTCGTTCGAGCTGCGGATCGCGGCGGCCACCTCGCCGACCGAGACGCCGCGCGCCTGCAGCCGGTCGGGATCCACCTGCACCTGGTACTGCT
>JAGSPQ010000139.1 GCA_018262385.1 Myxococcaceae bacterium
CGGCGTCGGCGGCGTCGACGCTGACGTCGTAGTACTGCGCCATCAGCCGCAGGTTCGGATCGTCGGGGCGATGCACGTAGGCGAACACCACCAGCGTCGGAGCGAGGACCAGGATCGCCGGCAGCGCCATCATCGACCACAGCAGCGCCTTGTTCTTGCGCAGGTCGAGGAAGTCCTTCTGAAACACCGCCCGCGCGCGGGGCCAGGAGAACTGGGTCACGCCTCCTCCTCGCGCACCAGCTCGAGGTAGGCCTCTTCCAGCGGCCGGGCCGCGGTGGTCACCTGGTAGACCCGGGCGCCGGCCTTCACCAGGCACTCCACCACCGCGGGCGCCTGCTCCTCGTCGTCGAGCAGCACCTTGAGCAGGCCGCCCTCGTGCAGCGAGCCGGGCGCGAACGGCAGGGCCTCGAGCGCGGCAGAGAACCGGCCGGCATCCCCGTCCAGCCGCAGCTCGAGCGCGGTGCCCTGCCGGCGCAGCTCTTTGAGCGAGGCGACCGTGCGCAGCCGGTTCTTGATCACCGCCACCCGGGTGCACAGCCGCTCGACCTCGCCGAGGTTGTGGCTGCACAGCACCAGCGTCCGTCCCTCGCTCGCCAGCTCGGCGACCGCGTCCCGCACCGTGCGCGCCGACTCGGGATCCAGCCCCGAGGTGGGCTCGTCGAGGAACAGCACCTGCGGCTCGTGCACCAGGGTGCGGATGATCGCCAGCTTCTGCCGCATCCCCTTGCTGAAGCCGCTCACCGGCTCGTCTTCCCGGCCGGCGAGGCCGAACTGGGCCAGGTACCGCTCGCACCGCTTCCACGCCACCGCCTCGTCGAGCTCGTTGAGGCGGATGAAGAAGGTCAGGTTCTCCCGCGCCGACAGCCGCTCGTAGAGGCCCGGCTGCTCGGTGAGCAGGCCGACCTTCCGCCGCAGCGCGCTGCCCTGGTCTCGCAGCGGGATCCGCTCGCCGCACACCACCGCCTCGCCCCCGCTGGGGGTCAACAGCCCGGTGAGCATCCGCACGGTGGTGGTCTTGCCTGCCCCGTTGGGCCCCAGCAGCCCGAACACCTCTCCGGGCGCGACCTCGAAGGTCAGCCCCTCGACCGCCGTCCGGGTTCCGAACGTGCGGTAGAGGCCGGTGACACGGATCCCCGCGCTCACTCGTCAGTCAATCGTGACCAGCACGAACTTGTTGTTGAGGTCCTTCTTGATCAGGGTGACGGTCTTGTCCGGGCCGACCGCGCCCTTGAGGATCCCCAACCGCGCGTGCTCGACCAGCGCCCACTCGCGGCCCGGCTGCGCCGCGTACTGGAACAGCAGGTTGTTGTCCTTGATCTGCTTCACCGTGTTGCGCGAGTAGAACGTCTCGCCGCGCCAGTTCATCAGGAACGAGGTGATCGGCTCGCTCGGCTTGCGGCCCTGGTAATACGCCCAGAACTGATCCCGCTGGGTCCAGTGGTGCGACAGGTCGACCCAGTGGCTCCAGCTGAACCAGAAGGCCCAGATGCAGGCCGCGGCGATCCCGGTCGCGAACAGCGCCGTCTTCGCCCGCGCCAGCGCCTGGAAGGCGAGCAGGAGTCCGAACACCGTGAACCCGAAGCCCATCACCTGCTTGGCGTTGGCGACCTCGGCCAGCGTGCTCCAGAGGGGATCCGGCTGACCGCCCGCCTTCAGGCCCACCCCCGCGCCGGCCGCGCCCAGCCCGGCCGCCGCCAGCACCAGCGCCAGCGCCCACAGCGAGGCGCGGCTCTCGTTCGCCGGACGCAGCGCCTCGAACCCGACGAAGCCGGCGGTGGCGAGGATGCCCAGGCCCACCAGCAGCAGCGCCGAGGTGGAGCCGCCCGACATCACCGCCAGCAGCACTCCGCCGCCCATCGCCGCCAGCAGCAGCGCCAGCGCGCGGAAGAACGGCGAGCGCCGGGTGCCGAACGCCTCGAAGCACAGGTAGCCGCCGATGCCGAGCAGCGCGATCACCACCAGGTCGCCGGTAGAGAGCGCGCGGTTGGTCCAGAACTGCACCGGGTTCTGGGTGAGGAAGGTGGGGTACGGCCGGTCGTAGTTGTAGACGAACAGGTCGGTGAAGTTCTTCGGGTTGCCGGCGAGGTCCTTGCCGACCAGCAGCAGCAGCGGCAGCCCGAACATCAGCGACAGCGCATGCTTCTGCAGCCCTTCGGTCCACACCTTGTCGAGGTAGATCCCGATCAGGATCGCCATCGGCGGCAGCATCGGGAAGACGTAGTGGTGGAACTTGGTCGCCGAGGCGCCGATCAGCGCGAAGGTGAAGACCAGCCAGACGGTGGCGATCACTCCGACCTGATCGACGCCGCGGCCGCTGCGCAGCTTGAGCCCCGCGACCACCGCCAGCCCGCCCGGCACCAGCAGCACCCACGGGTAGATCGCGAAGCCGCCCTGCTCGATGAAGTAGATGAACGAGCCACCGGGGGTGGTGGTGTGGACGCCCGCGCCCAGCCGCGCGAAGTGATCGTGAATGAGGAAGCGGTACCAGAACAGCTTCCCTTCGTCGTCGACGTTCGGGAAGGCGAACATCGTGTGGTACCAGGGCAGAGCGATGGCGAAGAACAGCAGCACGCCCGTTCCGAACCGCATCTCGTAGAACTTGCCCCACAGCACCGGCATCGCCGCTTCGTCCTTCACCCAGTTGGCGAGCAGGTAGAGCACCGCGCCGACGGCGAGCAGCCCCACTCCGATGCCGAGGTTGCGCACCTGCTGGGTGGCCGACAGCCCCGCGGCGACGACCGAGAGGCCCGCGCCGGCGATCGCCAGCGGCATCAGCGGCTGCGCCTTGTCGATCGCCTTGTGCAGCAGGTAGCTGGTGACGCCGAAGAAGGCGAACGCCGCCGGGGTGATGCCGTAGTACTTGTTGTCGAAGAGGACGTAGGTCAGCGCCCACGCCAGCGCCGCCGCGGCCGCGCCGACGAAGAGCGGCAAGCCGGCCCGCTTGAAGAACCAGCGCGCGTGGCCTTCGAGCGACTTCTCGTTCCACGGGATCACCGACAGCACCGCGTACATCACCAGGATCACCGCCGGGATGCCGAAGCCGAGCAGGCCCTTGGCGAGGGTGCCGGTGGCGCAGAAGACGTAGAACCCGTACCACCAGGCGCTGCGCCGCCGGGTCTGCTTGTCGAGCAGGCCGACGATCGCGCAGGCCATCGCGCAGACCATCGAGCAGACGACCGGGTTGTCGGTGACCGCCTGCCGCGAGAGCAGGAACCACATCGGCATCGTCGCCAGCACGAACGCGGTCGCCAGCGCCGCGCGGGCGCTGACGGTGCGGGCCATCGCCCAGGCGAGCAGGCCGATCGCGAGCACCGAGAAGAGGGCGAACGGAAGCCGGAAGCCCCACTCGGTGTACTTGCCCAGGTGAGAGGTGCCCGCGGCGATGTCCGAGCCCGTCAGCTGCATCCCGAGCGCCTGCATCCACATCGTGAACGCGGGCTTGCTGAAGAACCACGCGTTCTCCCAATAGGGGTGCACGTAGTCGCGGCGCTGGATCATCTCGCGCGCCACTTCGCCGTAGTGGGTCTCCCACGGATCCCACAGGCCGACCGCGCCCAGGTAGGGGATGAAGAGCAGCGAGGCGAACGCGGCCGCCGCGGCGGTGACCCGCCAGGCCAGCGGGTAGGTGAGGAACTTCTTCACCGTCGGGTTCTCCAGCGTCGACTTGCCGAGGATCGTCTCGGCCAATCCGCGGGACTCTTCCTGCTGTTTTCCGTTGTCTTCGGCTTCGCTCGCCAAGGGGGATCGCTCCACGAAAAGTTGGACCTGGGGGCGCGTTCTTCCAGTTGCGAGGCGAGTCGTCCAGCAGTCTTGCGGCGGAAGACCGGGGGCCTACGCGGCGGTCGTCTGCTCGGCGGCGAGGCCGCAGAGGACCCCGGAGATCTCCGCGTGCAGGTCGGCCAGCGCGAGCGACTTGTTCAGCACCCGCACCGCCCCGGCGCCCGCTCCTTCTGCTTCGCAGCGGGCGAGGAGGATGAAGGGCAGCGCGTTCTCGCCGCGGCTCAGCACGCGGCAGATCTGCCGGCCGCTCACCCCGGCGAGGTCGACGTCGGCGACAATCAGCTTCGGGGCCGGCGCCTTCCCTTCCACCGCCAGCTCGAGGTAGTCGCACAGCTCGAAGCCATCTTCGAGCGTCACCACCCGATGGCCGTCTGCGCGCAGCTGCTGCGCAAGTTCTTCGCGCAGCGCATCGTCTTCTTCGACGATCAAAACGGTCTTCGCTCCTGTCATCGAGGGCTCCCTGGGCTTGCGCTGCACACAATCAACTTGTGGGCCACGCCGAGCGGGGGAGACGGTTCCGCCGGTACACCTACCTTTCGATCACTTCGGTTTGATCGGGATCCGGATCGCGAACTTCGCCGCCTCGGGGTCGACGGCCACCAGCTCGAGCGCTCCTTCGAGGGGAGTGACGGTGTAGGTGGCGGTCGTCACCGGGGCCTCGACGTCGGCGTGGGCAGCGGCGCTGAGCATCGCAACCAGCGTCGCGGCCTCGTCCGCCCGGCGAAGGAATTTCTCCTGGGACGCAACCGAGGGAGCGAAGTTCTCGGTGCCCTGGTGCTTGAGCGCCAGCTGCGCGATCAGCGGCGCCCGCTCGGAGTCGGGCAGATCGGCGATCTGGCGCAGATCGGCGTTGAGCGCCCGCAGCCCGACCATCTGCCAGCCGACCAGGATCGGGGCCGGGAACTCGGCCGGAGGAGGACGAATGCGATCGCGCAGCTCTTTCGGGAGGCTCTGGCGCTGGCGTCCGTCGAGCTCGAAGCCGAAGTACTCGACCCCCGCCACCACGCCCTCGTCGCGGAGCATCGCGCTGTTGAGCCGCTGCGAGCCGCGGATCGTCTCGAGCGCAGTGTGGAACCTGGCGCGAGAAGCGGGGTCGGCGGCCACCACCGCTTCCGTGCAGGCCGGATAGACGGTCTTCACGATCGCCACCCCGGACATGGTGCCGAGCAGCGCTCCGCCCCAGGACAGATCGCGGCTGGTGGCGATCACGTCCGCGCAGGTCTCGAACGCCAGGCCGTACTGCGCGGTCGCGACCTCGGCCCGGATCTCCCAGGCGAGCACCTTCGCCGCCTGGATCCACGGCACGAAGCCGGGGCCGTTGCGCTTGTGGCCTTCGCTGAAGATCCCTTCCGGCAGGCCGGCGGTGTCGGCGCGGGAGCAGGTCATCAGCCCGCGGGCCCACGCCAGCGAGTTGCGGGGAGTGACGATCGCCAGGCACTCGTCGGGGATCCGGCCGGGCGGGGCTTTGGGAGCGCGGAAGGCCTTGCAGGTCTCCGGCTCGTCCTTGAGCAGATCGACCCAGGCGTCCAGGCGCGGCTCGGCGCACTTGCCGAAGGTGCCGGTGATCGACGGGGTCGCGTGGGCCGGGCGCGCGCGCGGCTCGAGCGCCATCTGCACCGCGTCCTCCAGCATCGAGGTGGCGGCCTTCGAGACCCGCAGCCGGAAGGCGAACCACGCTCCGACCGCGAGCGCCACGATCAGCGCCGACACCGCCAGACCGAACGGCCACAGCTTTCGTCGCGAGCTCACGCGCGCCTTCTACTCCAGAACCGGAGCATTCCTTGACCGCCTTCTGGCGCGCTGCTACCCGGCCCGCCCAATGGATACACGCCGGTTCTGCCTGGGCGTTGGAGTCACCAGCGGGGCGTCGCTCGCCCTGTCGCTGCTCTTCACGCGCATTTTCAGCGTCACGATGTACTACCACTTCGCGTTCTTGCTGGTGTCGCTGGCGCTGCTGGGGATCGCGGTGGCCGGCGTGGCGATCTCTTTGTTGCCGAAGGTTTTTCGCGAGGATCGGCTGCCCTGGATGGCGGGGCTGTTCGCGGTGGCGATCGCTCCGCTGGCGCTGATCGCGCTCAAGGCGGCGACCGACAACCCGCTGAGCGTGGATCTGTCGTCGGAGAACACCTCGAAGCTGATCCGGCTCTACTTCTCGACCGCGCTGCCTTTCCTCGCCTCGGGCTTCGCGATCTCGCTCGCGATCGCCGGCGCGAAGGAGAAGATCGGCACCGTCTACGCCTTCGACATGGGCGGCGCGGCGCTGGGCTGCATCCTGATCGTCCCGCTGGTTCCGTCGTTCGGCGGCCAGGGCGCGGTGGTGGTGATGGCGGCGCTGGCCGCGGCCGGTGGCGCGCTGCTCGCCTCGTCGGCGCTGCCGTCGCACCCGATGAAGAAGGTGGTGACCTGGGGCGGCCTCGCGGTGGCGCTGGGCCTGCTCTACGTGGCCACCGGGCCGATGAAGGACGGCGGCTGGTTCAAGATCGCGCAGGGCACCAAGTTCCTCAACGAGAGCGCGGTGGAGTTCGAGCGCTGGAACTCGTTCTCGCGGGTCACCGTCTCGACCGGCGAGGCAGATCACAAGTGGCTGCACATCGACGCCGACGCGGCGACCCGGATGTACTCGGGCTCGATCGCGGAAGGGAACTTCGAGGCGCCGCGGCGCTTCTCCGAGTCGCGGGTGGCGTCGATCGTCTACGCGCTTCGCAGCGAAGGGCCGGCGCTGATCATCGGGCCGGGCGGTGGGCCGGACGTGATCTCGGCGGTGCGGGCGAAGGTGCCGCGGGTGATTGGGGTGGAGGTCAACCCGATCATCGCCGACGTGATCATGAAGGGGCAGTACGTGACCTGGAACGGCGATCTCTACCGCCGCCCGGGCGTCGAGGTGCACGTCGACGACGGCCGCAGCTTCATCCGCCGATCCGAGGACAAGTACTCGTCGATCCAGGCGACGCTGGTCGACACCTGGGCGGCGAGCGCGGCCGGAGCGTTCACCCTCTCCGAGAACAACCTCTACACCGCGGACGCGTTCGTCGATTACATCGACCACCTCAAGCCGGACGGCGTTCTGTCGATGACCCGCTGGTACGGGAACCCGCCGATCGAGTTCCTCCGACTGGCGGGCCTGGGCCGCGAGGCGCTGACCCGCCGCGGAGTCCCCGAGCTGCAGCAGCCGCAGCACTTCTACGTCGCGGCGGACAACCGGATGGCGACGATGCTGCTGAAGCAGGCGCCGTTCACCGCCGACGAGGTCGCCAGGCTCGACGCCGAGGCCCAGGCCTCGCAGCTGGTGGTGCTGTACCGGCCGGTCGGCGCGCCGGGGCTCGACCCGGGGCTGGCGCAGTTCTTCCAGACTCCGGTCGCGGTCTACTACCCGAAGCAGCCGTTCGACCTCACCCCGGTCACCGACAACAAGCCGTTCTTCTTCTACACGGTGCGCGGCGACGACTTCATCGGGCTGCTGGGGAAGCTGGGCGGGATGGAGAAGAACAACCTCGGGCTGGCGATCCTCCAGTTGGTGCTGATCGTCTCGACGCTGCTGACGATCGTGCTGGTGGTGCTGCCGCTGTTCGTCTTCCGCCGCGATGCGCTGGCGAAGGACCGCGGGCCGAAGCTGCGCACGCTCGGCTACTTCCTCTGCCTCGGGTTCGGGTTCATCCTCGTCGAGCTGGGGCTGATGCAGCGGTTCATCCTCTTCCTCGGGCACCCGATCTACGCGCTGGCGGTGGTGCTGGCGACGCTGCTGGGCAGCTCGGGCCTCGGCAGCGCGCTCTCTTCGCGGCTGGTGGAGAAGTACGGCGTGCAGGGCGCGATCAGCAAGGTGGTGCGCGCGCTGGCGGTGGTGCTGATCGGCTACGCGCTCGGGCTGGGGGTGATCTTCAACGCGCTGCTCGGGCTGCCGCTGGCAGC
>JAGSPQ010000908.1 GCA_018262385.1 Myxococcaceae bacterium
GCCCCGCATCGACTTCGCCCGCATCGACTTCGCCCGCATCGACTTCGCCCGCATCGACTTCGCCCGCATCGACTTCGCCCGCGTCGACTCCGCCCCCGTCGACTTCCCCCGCATCGGGTGCGCCCGCATCGGCTGGGCCGGCGTCGGCTGGGCCCGCGTCGGGGGTGCCCGCGTCGACTCCCGCGTCCACGAAGACGATGCTGCGCAGAGCGGACAGCCATCCCGGGCCGGCGTCGGTGCTCAGCACCGCGGTCCCGGTCGCCGCGCGGAGGACGTAGATCGGCACGCTGGACGAGCCCGCGGGAATGAGGACCGTGGTCCCCGAGGCCCAGCCCCCTCCGTCCGCGGACACCTGGCCGCTCGCGCCGGCCGAGACTGCCACCCACAGCGCTGGCGCGCCGGTCGAGATGAGCGCCGAGTCGAGCCGCTCGCGGCGCACGGCGGTTGCCACCGGCTGGCCGGTGGTGCCCGCGGAGGGGACGATCTGAATCGCCCCTTCGACCCAGGTGACCGAGAAGCGAGGCCGGTCGTTGACCGTCCCGAACTCACTCTCTCTGAAGCTCAGCGAGTCGAGGGTGACCGGATGCTGGAGCAGCACGCCGAGGTTGGAGGCAGGCGTCCGCACCCACCCTTGAACCAGCGCGACTCCAGCGTCGTTGAACCCCACCGCCTGAACGCCGAGCGCGGGGGCGGCCCAGCTCGCCACCGGAGCGGGGGCGCGATCGAGCGGGCCGTACGCCCCGGGCGTCTGCCAGGAGGTGACCCCATTGGAGGTCTGCCAGGTCGCTCCCGTCTCGGTCCACGGCCGCACCGCCTCGTAGAACCCGAAGGTCGCGCCGCTCGCGATGGTGACGCGGGCCTCGAAGCTCGCCGCCACCACCGTGGCCCAGGTGGGAATCGGGCTCAGATCCACCTGGACGCAGATCGTCTTGGTGGCATCGACGACGAACTTGCTGTTGTTGTCCCAGTTGACCGTCTCGGGGTCCGGGCCGTTGGCGATGGTGACGTCGGTGCAGCCCGCGTAGGTCGCGGTGGGCGAGACGCCGTTGCGGAACACGAAGGTCCCCTGGTTGGTGACGACCGTGAGCCCGGGCCGAACACCGGGGGTCACGAAGTCACACGAGCGAAAGTCGGCGCCGCTGCTGGCCGCGTAGTTCTGGAGGATGAACCCGCGGTTGGCCAGGCCCTGGACCCACCCCTGGACCAGCGCGATCCCCGTCGCATTGAACCCAACCGAGGCGGGGCCCACCGCGCCGGTGAAGGTGCCGCTGCTCGAGGCGGCGCGATCGGCGGCGCCCGTCGCTCCGGCGGTCATCCAGGCCGTGGCCCCGCTGGCCCGGAACCAGGTCGCCTCGGAAGGCACCCAGTTGGCGAGCACCGCGTAGAGGCCGAAGTTGTCGGTGGTGGCGTTGTTGATCTCCAGCCCCAGACTGACCGCGCTCACCGTCGCGCTCGCGGGGATGGCCGAGACGTCGAACCGCATCAGGGTCGCCTGGTTGGCCGGCGCGCCGTCGGCGAAGTCCTCCAGCCCCTCGTAGTTGGCGTCGGGACGCGAGGGGTAGCCGCGGTCTGCCACCAGCGCCACGTCCCGCATCCCGGTGTAGCCGGCCGCGCCGTTGCGAAAGGAGCTCGTCACCTGCCCGAGGGCGAGCGTCGCAAAGAGGGTCAGACCGAGGGGCCACCGCGACACCCGCCCAGCGTAGCCGGTCGGTCGAGCGCTGCGGCCCGCACTGGCTGGATATTGATTCCAGAATCAACTAGAGGCCCTGGGCAGAGGCGGCGATGACCATTCCCCAGCTGGTGGCTGCGCAAGAGAAGCGGATTGCCGATCAGGTGATGCTGCAGAAGTTCGAGCATGGCCGCTTCCGCCCGGTCTCCTACCGCGAGCTGCGGACGATTCGGCTCGAGCTGGCGGCCGGGCTGCACCACCGCGGGATCCGCAAGGGCGATCGGGTGGCGATCATCAGCCAGACCCGGTTCGAGTGGGGCGCGCTGGACCTGGCGATCTTGAGCCTCGGCGCGGTGACGGTCGGGATCTACCCGACCACCACCGATGAGCAGGTCCGCTACATCTTGAGCCACAGCAACAGCCGGCTGTGCTTTCGCGAAGCGAACGTCGCCGAGGTCCCCGGAGCGGTGCTGATCGACGACGCCGCGCTGGGCGAGCTGCGCGCGGAAGGGCGGGTGCTGCTGGCCCACGAGCCGGATCTGATCGAGAAGCTGCAGCAGGAGGTGAAGCCCTCCGACGTCGCCACCCTCGTCTACACCAGCGGCACCACCGGGATGCCGAAGGGCGCGATCCTCACCCACGGCGCGCTGCACGACATCTCGAAGCTGGGGATCGAGAGCCTCGACGTCAGCGGCAGCGACGTCGGCGTCTCCTACCTGCCGATGGCCCACGTGCTGACCCGGGTGAACTACTACGGCTCGATTCACGTCGGGGCGGTGGCGTTCATCGCCGAGGGGCTCGACAAGATCGCCGACGCCTGGAAGGCCGCGCACCCGACGGTGGTCTCCGCGGTGCCGCGGGTGCTGGAGAAGGTGCGGGGGCGGATCCTCGCCAGCGTGGCCGCCGCCTCGCCAGGGAAGCAGAAGCTGTTTCACCGGGCCTTCGCCACCGGCGCCGCGCACGCCGCGCTGCTCGAGCAGGGGGCGTCGATTCCGCTCAAGCTGCGGCTGGCGAACGCGCTCTGGGATCTGCTGGTGTTCCGCAAGGTGCGCGCCGGGCTGGGGTGGGATCGGATCCGGTTCGTGATCGCCGGCGGCGCTCCGATTCCGCTCGAGGTGATCCGGTTCTTCCACGCGCTCG
>JAGSPQ010000909.1 GCA_018262385.1 Myxococcaceae bacterium
CCTCGAGCAGCTCAACCGCTACGCCGAGACGTTCAACGCGAGCGCGACCCTCAAGCACTTCGGAGTGAAGGTCTCCTTCCCCGACCCCGACACGGTGGAGTGCGTGATCGACGAGATCAAGCCCGAGCAGCGGGGCGGGCTGGGCACCGACGCGATCAACGGCGGCGTCCTCTCGGCGATGTTCGACCTGGCGATCGGCTGCACCCCCGCGCTGGTCGACCCCACCCGGCGCAGCGCCACCGTGCACCTGTCGATCAACTTCATGCGCGCCGTCCGCGGCGAGAAGCTGATCGCCCGCTCGAAGGTCGATCGCGCCGGCGACGTGCTGCTGTTCGCCTCGGCGCAGATCTTCGACGACAAGGGCGTGGTCTGCGCCACCTGCACCGGGATGTCGCGGCTGTCCGAGCTGACCTGGGCGGGCGGCGAGAGCCCGGCGATCAACTGACCCACCGCCATTGACGCTTGCGGGTGACAAGCCGGGCCCAGGGGGGATTGCCTCCGGCGCCTCATCCAACCTACTCACCTCTTCGTGAGCGCCCGTCAAAGGGGAGGGCGCTCGCTTAGGAACATCTCCATGCTTCGTCGGCTCCTCATCCTCTCGTCGGTCGCGGTGTGGTCGGGGTGCGGGCCGGGCCCGACCACCTTCGACGCAGGGGGCGAAGGCGGAGGAGCCGGCGGGGGCCTGGGTGGCGGGGGCACCGGCGGCGGCACCGGGGGAGGCACCGCCGGCGGCGCCGGAGGAGGCACCACCGTCCGCCGGATCACCTCGCTCACCGTCACCCCCGCGACGCTCAGCCTCAAGGTGGGCGCCGTCTCTGGCGCGACCGCGATCGCCGGCTTCGACGACGGGACCCAGGCCGACGTCTCGGGCAGCGTGCAGTGGACGGCGAGCCCGACCGGGATCGTCGACGTGGTGGTGACCAGCGCGACCGACAACCTGGTCAGCCTCACCGCCCGCGCCAACGGGATGGCGAGCGTGACCGCCAGGACCGGCACCCTCACCTCCAACGCGCTGCAGGTGACCGTCGCCGGCTCGACCACCACCGACGCGGGAGTGATCCCCCCTGCCGAGGAAGTGCGCGCGGTCTGGGTCACCCGCTTCGCCTGGAGCACCGAGGCCCAGGTCAAAGGGATCATCGACCGCGCGGCCGCCGCCGGCTTCAACGCCATCTACTTCCAGATTCGCGGCAACGGCGACGCCTATTACAAGTCGAACCTCGTCCCCTGGGCGAAGAAGCTCACCGGCACCCTCGGAAAAGATCCGGGCTGGGATCCGCTCCAGGTCGCGATCGACCAGGCCCGGCTCAAGGGGATCCAGCTGCACGCGTACTGGAACGTGCATTCGGCGTGGACGACGCCCAGCGGCTGCGCGACCAGCGGCGGCTGCACCTGCCAGCCGACCCAGGGGCTGGCCGACTCGTGCACCCTGCCCGAGGCGAGCTTCACCGGCGCGCCCGAGCACTACCTGCGCGCCCACCCCGAGGCGATGGCGGTGAACGCGGCGGGCAAGAGCGTCGACTCGGAGTACTACTGGTTCTCGCCCGGAGATCCCCAGGTGCGCGCCCACCTGCTCGCGGTCGCGACCGAGCTGCTGCAGAAGTACGACGTCGACGGCCTCCACCTCGATCGGGTCCGCTACCCGGGCCAGACCTACTCGTATGATCCCGCCTCGAACGCGGCGTATGCGGGGCTGGCCGCTCCGAAGCCGACCCGGGAAGACTGGCAGCGCAGCAACGTCAGCCTGACGGTGGGCGAGCTGTACGCGGCGGTGAAGCAGTACCGCCCGAAGGCGGTGCTCTCGGCGAGCGTGTGGGGGATCTACAAGCCGCTGCCCGGCTGCAACACCAGCCAGGGCTACGGCAACTACTTCCAGGACAGCATCGCCTGGGTGAAAGACGGGCGGATCGACGCGCTGGTGCCGATGATCTACTGGGACCTCGCCACCGGCTGCACCGACTGGGCGAAGCTGCTCGACGGCTTCATGGTGGGCTCGAACGGGCGCCCCATCGTCGCCGGCATGCACGGGCTCGACAACTCGGTGCCGCAGCCTTCGAAGATGAAGGCGCGCATCGAGTACGCGCGCAAGGTGGGCGCGGCGGGGACGACCATCTTCGCCTCGACCTACCTGGACCGGGTGCCGCAGGGAGGCGCCGCGGGCAGCACCACCTGGCAGACCTTCCGCGCCGACGGCGGGGCCTACGTCGAGGACGCCGGCACGCCCCCCATCACCTGGCGATAGGCGCACCCGGGCGTTAGCGTTCGCGCCATGAGCGTCTTCCAGGAAGGGCTGTACCGCGGCAAGTCGGTCTTCGTCACCGGGGGCAGCAACGGCATCGGGCTGCGAATCGCCGAGGCCTTCGGCGAGCTGGGCGCGAAGGTCGCCATCAACGGCCGCAAAGCCGACAAGCTCGAGGCGGCGGTCACCGCGCTCAAGGCCAGGGGCCTCGAGGCGCGCGCCTTCGCCGCCGACGTGCGCGACTACCCGGCGGTCGAGGCGGCGCTCGCCTTGGCGGTGAAGGCGCACGGGCCCCTCGACGTGCTGGTGTGCGGCGCCGCCGGCAACTTCCCGGCGCCGGCGCTGGCGATCTCCTCCAACGGCTTCAAGGCGGTGATGGAGATCGACCTGCTCGGCACCTTCCACGCGTGCCGCGCCGCCTTCGAGCACCTGAGGAAGCCGGGCGCCTGCATCCTGAACATCTCGGCGCCGCAGGGCGCCACGCCCTACCCGATGCAGGCCCACGTCTGCGCGGCGAAGGCCGGAGTGGACATGCTGACCAAGTCCCTGGCGCTCGAATGGGGCGGCGCGGG
>JAGSPQ010000910.1 GCA_018262385.1 Myxococcaceae bacterium
AAACGACGAGCCTGGAGGCTGACCTGCAGCGCTGAATGTGTCACCAAGATGACTGAGTCAGCACTGTTCCATGCGATGGCATCTGCCGCGCATCTGGCCGCTTTCCACCACTCGAGTTCTGAAGTACGGGGTCCCGTCTATGTCCAAGAAGCGCGTTCATGAGATTGCCAAGGAGCTGAAAGGCCACGGCATCGATCTCGACAACAAGGAAGTCGTCACCGAGCTGCTGTCGTTCGGCTACGACGTAAAGAGCCACTCCTCGTCGCTGGAAGATGACCAGGCGAACGAGGCGGTGCGCAAGATTGTCGACAAGCGCAAGCCGAAGGCCGCGCCGGCGCCCGTCGCGCCGAAGGGGTTCATGGTCCGCCGCAAGATGGGCCCGGACACCTCGATTCCCGCCACGATTGCTCCTCCGGCCGCCCCGGCGGTCGAGTCCGTTCCCGCTGCGAACCAGCCCCCGGCCTCCGACTTCGCCCCCCCGGTGGCGGCCCCGTCGGCCCCCCACGCGGCGCCGGTCTCGGATGCGGCGCCGGTTGCTGCCGAGTCGGCCCCGCTGCCGATGGCGGCGATGGCGGCCGAAGCGGTGCCTGCCGCGCGGGCGTCTGCTCCGCGCATTGCCGCTGCCCGCGCCTCGGCGCCGAGGGCAGCAGCTGCGATGGCCACTGCCGCCGGGGCTGCCGTCACCACCCCGCCGCCTCCCTCGGCCGTGCCGCCGATGGTGCGCCACAGCGTCACGATGGGCCCCCGCGCGTCCGCTCCCCGTCCGGGGGGCACGGTGGTCACCACCCGTCCGCCGGTGGTGCAGAACCAGCGGCCGACCGCCACCCAGGCGGTGGTGATCAGCCGCCCGCTGATCCAGGTCAAGCGGGTGACGCCGTCGTCGACGGCGCACAAGAGCTTCCCGATGGCGCCGGGCCGCAAGGCGATCGGCGAGGTGAAGGAGTTCAAGGTCGTCTCCGATCACCTCGGCCGTGGCCGCGAGCTGGTCGACGTCAGCAAGAACAAGGAGAAGGAGCGCCAGAAGGGCCGCGGCCGGACCCCCGAGAAGGAGGGCACCCCGAGCCAGGCCGACATGCGCGAGCTGGTCTTCGGACGGATCGCCATCCCTCTGCGCGGCAAGAAGAAGAAGCCGACCAAGAAGGGCCAGAAGACGATGATCACCACGATGGCCGAGGACAAAAAGGTCATCAAGATCCAGGACGGGATCACCGTCAGCGAGCTGTCGCAGCGGATGGGGATCAAGAGCAACGACATCATCAAGAAGCTGATGGCCGGCGGAAAGATGGCCACCGCGAACCAGACGATCGACCCCGACACCGCGGCGATCCTGGCCGCCGACTACGGCTGGAAGGTCGAGAAGGTCGGCTTCGAGGTCGAGGACTACCTGCCCGAGACCGAGGACAAGGCCGAAGAGATGATGCCCCGGCCGCCGGTGGTGACGGTGATGGGCCACGTCGACCACGGCAAGACCTCGCTGCTCGACGCGATCCGGATGGCGAAGGTCGCCGAGGGCGAGACGGGCGGGATCACCCAGCACGTCGGCGCCTACACGGTGAAGAGCGCGAAGGGAGAGATCACCTTCCTCGACACCCCCGGTCACGAGGCGTTCTCGGCGATGCGGGCCCGTGGCGCGAACGTCACCGACATCGTGGTGCTGGTGGTCGCGGCCGACGACGGCGTGATGCCGCAGACCAAGGAAGCGATCGCCCACGCCAAGGCGGCGGGCGTTCCGATCGTGGTCGCGATCAACAAGATGGACGTGCCCGGCGCCAACGCCGATCGGGTGAAGAAGGATCTGGCCGACGCGCAGCTGCTCTCCGAAGACTGGGGCGGCGACGTGATCATGGTCCCCGTCTCGGCCAAGACCCGGCTGGGGCTCGATCTGCTGCTGGAGAACATCTCGCTGCAGGCCGAAGTGCTCGAGCTGAAGGCGAACCCGACCCGCCCCGCGGTGGGCGCGATCATCGAAGCCCGGCTCGAGAAGGGTCGCGGCCCGGTGGCGACCGTGCTGGTGCAGGAAGGCACGCTGAAGAAGGGCGACGCGCTCGTCACCGGCACGTTCTACGGCCGGGTGCGAATGCTGGTGAACGACCGGGGCGAGCAGATCGAAGAGGTCAAGCCCGGCTACTCCGCCGAGGTGATCGGCCTGTCGGGGGTCCCGACCGCCGGCGACACGATCAACGCCACTCCGGACGAGAACGCCGCCAAGGAGATCGCCAGCCACCGGCTGCTCAAGACGCGCCAGGCCGAGTCGGGCAAGACGAGCAAGGACTCGCTCGAGGCGCTGCTGGGCCGCCTGAAGCAGGGCGAGGCGAAGGAGCTGAAGATCGTGCTCAAGGCCGACGTCTCGGGCTCGCTCGAGGCGGTCGCCCAGGCGATCGAGAAGCTCACCACGCCGAAGGTCAAGGCCACCATCGTCCACAAGGGCGTGGGGATGATGACCGAGACCGACATGAACACCGCGTCCGCGCTGAAGGCGGTGGTGCTGGGCTTCAACAGCCGGCCCGAGTCGGGCGCCGAGCATGCCGCGAAGGTCGGCGAGGTGAAGTACCAGACCTTCGGGATCATCTACGAGCTGCTCGATGGCGTGAAGGTGATGATGGAGGATCTGCTCGAGCCGATCCGCACCGAGCGCAAGCTGGGGCGGGCCGAGGTGCGCAACCTCTTCAACGTGCCGAAGCTGGGCACGATCGCCGGCTCGATGGTGTCCGAGGGCACGATCAAGCGCGCCTCGCACATGCGGCTGTGGCGCGAGAACAAGCAGATCTTCAACGGGAAGATCGCTTCGCTGCGGCGCTTCAAGGA
>JAGSPQ010000911.1 GCA_018262385.1 Myxococcaceae bacterium
TGGGGCCGGGCCTCGAAGTGGACCACCGCGGTGTCGGAGGAGGCAGTGAACTTGAACTGCAGCGCGCCGTCCTGCTCGCTCACCTCGTCGATCGTCGGCGGGGTAGGCGGCCGGGTGTCGTAGAGCATGGTCAGCGAGGTGCCCGCCTGCTGGACGCAGACCCCACTCGTCCCGTTGTAGACGCCCACCGCGCTGCACACCTTGTGCTGCTTCTCGATCCCGACCGCGCCGCAGAGCACCCCGCCGTCGGTGCTCGGCTTGAAGCCGGGGAGCTCATTGATCGTGATGTTGAAGGTGCCGGTGCGGACGTTGTCCACGTCCGACTTGGGCACGGCGAGCAAGCGGGGGTCGAGCACTCCCGGGGTGTCGCCGCACTCCAGCTCGGTGGTCCACAGCTTCAGCTCGCTGCAGACCCCGACGGTGAAGGTGGAAGTCCAGTTGGCGGTGATGGTGGCGGGACAGGCGGCGGCGTTGAACTTGTAGCTGTCCGCGTCCTGGAAGTTGAAGGCGATCGTCACCGTCTGCGCCGAGGCGGCACCGGTCGCGAGCAGCCCGACGAGGAGGAAGGTGCGCACCATGGGTTCCAGTCGGCATTAAGCAACCGGTCGGCCAGCTGAATCCAGCAAGTTCGCCAGTCTATTCAGGAAGTTGAGACCGATCGGCTGTCTGCGCCGCTGCCATTTTGTCAAGCATCGGCATCGGGTAGATCCCCTCGGCCGGCTCGTCGAGCACCTTCAGGCCGGCCACGTTCTTCAGCTGCTCGCGCAGCGCGTCGGCGTCGAACCCCCTTTCCATCTGGGCCGAGATCACCAGCATCGTGCCGTGGAAGAACGGCGCGGAGAGCATCGTGCACGACACCGGGGTGGGCCCGAGCCGGCGGGCGACCTCGAGCTTGAGCGCGACCTCTTCGCTGGTGTGGGCGGCGGTGAACGTCCCCACCTGGGGCACGAGGTTGAAGGCCAGCCGGTGAGGAAAGACGGTGACGTCGACGTCGGATGCGTTGAGCAGCGCGGCGGTCTGCTGCTCGAAGGCAGTCAGGCCCCGCTGCCCGCTGTGCGCGGCGCCGAACATCGCCACCACCTGCACCCCCAGCAGCCCGACGGTGGTCTGCACCGGGGTGAGCGCGGCGAGGATCGCCTGGCTGGCGGGGGTCGCCACCGCGACGATCCGCCCTGCGAAGGGCCGCTCGAGCAGGGGATCGTCGGGCCCGAGCACCAGCGGAACTTGAAGCTCGGTGCGGAAGGCGCCCGACAGATCGACCACCCACGCGCCCGCCTGCTGGGCTGCCAGCGCGAGCGGACGGGCCACCTCGGCGGGGCAGGCGAGCACCACCGCGCTCATCCCGACGAACGCCTCCTTGCTCAGCTGCTCGACCTCGAGGCTCTCGCCCGAGTAGTCGACGTCCACGCCCTGGGTCTTCTCGGAGGCGAACAGGGTCAGCCCCTGGGCGGGAAAGTCCTTCTCCTCGAGCGCGCGCAGCAGCTGCTGGCCGACCGCGCCGGTCGCTCCGACCACTGCGAGCTGGATCTTCTGGGCCATGGCTTAGTCTTCCTTCAAGCGCGAGTTGGGGGCAGGGCCCGGCAGGGGCGGGAACTTCGGGTTGTCCTCGGCTCCCGACGAGCGGAGGTAGTGCGGCTCGAGCGCAAACATCACCGCCGGCTCGAAGGCGTCGGGCAGCTTCGCCAGCCGGGCGAGGCAGACCGCGCTCGGAAACAGCGGAGTGGGCTGCAGCCGCTGCGGGGGCACCCCGAGCGCCTCGAGCTGGGCGGCGTACTCGGCGATCGCCGGCCCGAGCACCAGCCCGGGGTGGCGCAGCACCTCGGCAGCGAAGGCCGGCACCGCCAGCGCCTGCTCGGGCCCCAGCGCCACCACCGTCTGCCCGGCGCGCCGGTAGCGCCCGAGGTACAGCTCGCCCTTCTTCACCACCGCCGCGCACGACAGCTCGACCCCTTCGGGCCCTTCGAGCGCGATCGCCGCCAGCGACGAGACCCCGGCGAGCGGAAGCTTGAGCGCGAAGGCCAGCCCCTTCAAGGTGGCCAGCCCGATCCGCAGGCCAGTGAAGCTGCCCGGCCCCAGGCCGGCGATCAGCCCGGTGAGCGACTTGGGAGAGAGCCGATGCCGCTTGAGCAGCGCTTCGATCTCGCCCGGCAGCACCTCGCTGGTGCGCCGCGGAGGCCCCACCGCGAGCTGCTCGATCACCGCCCCGCCGGGCTCGAGCAACGCCAGGCTCAAGGTGAGGGTCGAGGTGTCGAGCGCCAGCAGCAAGGTGCCCCGGCGCTTATCTCAGCAGGCGGGTGATGTCGTTCTTGAAGACCAGCACCATCAGCATCGCCAGCATCGCCAGCCCGACGAGGTTCGCGTACTCGCGCGCCTTGATCGGAATCGGCCGGCGCCGGATCCCTTCCCACAGCGCGGCCAGCAGCGCGAAGCCATCGAGCACCGGAATCGGCAGCAGGTTCACCAGGCCGAGGTTCACGCTCACCAGCGCCATGTTCCCGATGAAGGTCTCGACCCCCAGCTCGGCGCTCTTCGAGGCGACCTGGAAGAGCATCATCGGCCCGCCGAGAGACTCGAGCGGGATGTCGCGGGTGAACAGCCGGTAGAAGATGAGGCCAATCTTCCGGATGATCTTCGGCAGGTTCTTCACCGAGGCGACCAGCGCGTCCTTCGGGCCCATCGTCAGCGTGACCAGCTCGGCCGACGGCCCGCCCGCGAGCGGATCGAGCACGCCGCGGTACACCGGCCGCTCGAGCAGGCCCAGATCGAGGGTGGGGATCCGGTTCTTGAAGTCGTCCTCGTAGGTGATCATCGCCTGGGCGAGCTCCTTCGACTTCTCGACCCCGTCGGCGCGCCAGGTGAGCACGAACGGCTTTTTCTCGTGCGCTTCCAGGTCGAGCTCGAGCGACTTCCACGAGCTCAAGACGTGCTGATCGAACTTCACCAGCCGATCGCCGCGCTTGATCCCCGCGTCGGCGGCCGGGGTTCCGGGGCTGACGCTCCAGACGTACAGATCGCCCGACTCGACCCCGAGGGCGGCGTAGCCCTGCCCTTCGAGCTTCTCCATCTTCACCGTCAGCAGCTCAGGCACCACCAGCGTCCCGCCCGCCACCGCAGTCAGCTGCGAGCGCGCCACCTGGAGGGCGAGCGTCCCGGTCGCGCCGGCGAGCACCTTCTGCAGCTGCAGCTCGTCGCGCACCACCTCGCCGTTGACCGAGATGATCCGATCGAAGGTGCGCAGGCCGGCGGCCTCGGCGGGAGAGTCCTTCGGCACGCCGACGATCGGCGCCCGGCCGTGCGGCCAGATCCCGAGCAGGCCGCGCGGCACCCGCTCGACCTGGTCGGTCTCGGTGGTCATCATCGGC
>JAGSPQ010000912.1 GCA_018262385.1 Myxococcaceae bacterium
ACAGCCCATCAGTGCCTTCCCGTTGCCGTCGAGTTCGAGCAGCTGCGCCGGGGTCGCGCTCGGTTGGAGGCTCAAGAGCGCCGATCCGCGGTGGGTCAACCACAGCTCAGACATCCAATCGAGCGGGGGGAGCGCCGCCTGCCGCACTCCGAGCGTCCGGTTGTCGACGGCAACGATGCTCGACAGGTAGCAGGGCCCGGCCGGGCACGGCTGCGGCGCGTAGAACAGCGCCCCGTCGCCCCACACCACCGAAGGCACACCCACGGTGACCGGGAGCGAGGAGGAGAGCGGGGCCCCACCCCAGGCAGACGCCAGCCGGGTGGACTGCGGATGGGTGAGCAGCAGCCGCCCCTGGTGGATCGCGCGCAGCTCCTCGACCTGCCCGTCGACGATTGGCTGGGTGCGCTGCCACTTCACGCCCCACTCGTAGCAATCGTTCGGTCCGCCGTCGGCCCCCTCGCACCGGGTCGGAGCGCCGCCCCCGACTGGGGCTTGGGTGGTCGTGAGGACCGCGGTGACGCTCTGGAAAGTGCGCGAGGCTTCGGGGGCGGCGGTCGAATAGGACCGGTGGGTGACGAAGGCGGCCCCGCTCTTGTCGACGGCGAGCGCCCCCCCGGCGTGGCCGGCCAATCCCCAATTGCGAATCTCCCCGTTGCTCAAGACCGCCCCGAAGAGGAATTCGATCGGCGCGCTGGCCCCGAAGCGCCACTCGAGGAACAGGAGCAGCCGCCCGGCGCCATCGGACGCTGCGGCGCGCCAGTGGTAGCTCCCGTACTCCCCCGCGGTCACGTCGAGCGCCCAGGCGACCGCGCCGGACGCGGTGTCGAAGACATCCACCCGGTCGTGCGTCAGGGTCGAGACCAGCCGGGTGCCGGCGATCATCAGCGGCGCGCGCGGCGGGGTCTGATCGACCCAGGTCCTGCCCGGGAACGCAGTCCGCCAGCGCTCGGCGCCCCCCGGCTGAAAAGAGACCAGCTCGCAGCGGCTGACCGCGGCCTCGCACTCGGCGGTGAAGTAGTTGCCCAGCCCGTCCGCCACCAGGCCCCGGAGGGTGCGACCGGCCGGCGGCGCGTAGCTCCAACCGAGCGCAATGGGCGTCGGCGGCAATTGCTCACATTGCTGGCCCACGCAGCGGCCGCGGCTCTGACAGACACTCTGCGGCCCACACTCCGCGCCCTCGGGGACGCCCCGCGAAACGCACGCGCCCAGGACGCAAACCTGCGCGGTCACGCAGTCCGCCGGTCCACACGCGGTGCCGTCGACCACCGGCGCCTCGACACATCCGCCGGCCTCGCAGCTGCCCGCCGTACACGGACCGTGCGCCGGGCAGGCCTTCGGCAGGTGAACGCAGCCCTCTCCCGGAGTGCAGCCGTCGACCGTGCAGCGGTCGCCATCGTCGCAGCTGCGCGCCGCTCCGAGGCACGAGCCCTTCGCGCAGGTGCCCACCAGGCAGCCGTCGGTGCAGGGGGTGCCGTCGGGTTGCGGACTGACGACGCAGCGCCGCGTCTCCTTCTCGAGCGTGCCGATTCGGCACACCGTCGAATCGCACGGGGGCGCCTCGACCCCCTGGCCCTGGAGGGTGATCACCCGCTGCGCTCCCGGCGCGGTCACCGTGAGCACTCCGGAAGCGACGCCGAGCGAGGTCGGGGTGAAGGTCAGCTCGACCTCGCGGCTCTCGCCGCCGGCCAGCGTGATGGCGGCCGCCGCGCCGAAAGGCGCCCGGGCTTCGAGGAGCAGCTCCCGCGGCGCGCGGCCGGTGTTGGCGATTCGCACGGCGGCGCGCCCGGTGGCCTGCAGCCAGGTGTCGCCGAACTCCACCCGGGCGGGAGTGACCTGAAGGTCCCCTTCGGCCGAGACCACCGGCCGGCCTCGACACCCGAGGAGGATCAAGCCGGTGCAGACCAGCAGGCGCATCAACCGGCTCCGGGAGACAGTCGGCCCTGTCCTGGCCACGAGGGGACCTACTGTACCGGGCTGTGGCCGGCGAACTGAAGCCCGGGGAGCTGTCGCGGTTGCGGCGCTGGAGTCGTTGCGGCGACCGCGCGATCACCGAGCAGGTTTTCGGCGACGCGGAGCGCAACGACGACTTCTGAACAGGAGATGCGCTCGGGCTCTGCCAGCTGCGGGTTCTTACTTCGCGATGTCTGCAGTGTGAGGCACCTGGTTGAGCGCGACCGGGTGCGTCTTCCTCGTGGTGCGGATGTTGATCAACTCGACGAAGATGCTGAAGCCCATCGCGCCGTAGATGTAGCCCTTGCCGATGTGGACGCCGAACGCCTCGCTGACCAGTACGAGCCCGATCATCAGCAGGAAGGACAGCGCGAGCACCTTCACCGACGGGTGGCGCTCGACGAACTCGCTGATCTGCCGCCCGAGCAGCAGCATCACGAACAGGGCGATGACGTTCGCCGCAACCATCACGGACACGTACGGCGACATGCCGACCGCGGTGATGACCGAGTCGATCGAGAACACCAAGTCGAGCACCATGATCTGGAAAAGCACTCCGGCGAAGGTGACCTGCGCCGGCGCCTGCGCTTCGTTGCTGGCCTCGAGCTTGTGGTGAATCTCTTTCGTCGCCTTGTAGAGAAGGAAGAGCCCACCCGCGAGCAGGATGAGGGCCTTCCCCGAGAAGCCTTTGCCGAGGACGTGGAACAGCGGCTGATCGAGCTTCACGATCCACGCCAGCATCGCAAGCAGCCCGAGCCGCGACACGAAAGCGCCCAGCAGCCCGAGCTTCCGCGCGCGGTCGCGCTGCTCGACGGGCAGCCTGCCCGAGAGGATGGCGATGAAGATGATG
>JAGSPQ010000913.1 GCA_018262385.1 Myxococcaceae bacterium
CCACCTGCCCGAGCCCGGTGCGGCGGGGCGCGGCGGGCAGCTCGTCGCTCTTCGTCTTCGGGAAGAACCCATCGACCAGCAGCGCGGTCAGCTCGGCGCGCTCGAGCTCGCCCTTGATCGTCCCGCCGACCAGCGCGCTGCCGCGGCCGGGGATCACCACCGGCGCCTTCTTCGCCTTCTCGTCCTCGAACAGCTTCTCCTTCGCGCCGCGGCAGGCGTGGGTGAGCGCGGTGAGCTGCCAGGGGTCGAGGTTCTTCCCCTCGGCCTTGAACCGCTCGCCCAGGCTGTAGGCGAGGGCGAGATCCATGTTGTCGCCGCCGAGCAGGATGTGGTCGCCGACCGCCAGCCGCTCGAGCCGCAGCTCGCCCTTCTCCTCGGTGACGCCGATCAGCGAGAAGTCCGAGGTCCCGCCGCCGACGTCGACCACCAGCAGCACCTCGCCCGGCTTGACCTGCTTGCGGAAGCCCTCGCCCATCGCCTCCAGCCAGGCGTAGAGCGCGGCCTGCGGCTCCTCGAGCAGGGTGACCTTCGGCAGGCCGGCGCGGGTGGCGGCCTCGAGGGTGAGATCTCTGGCCGCGGCGTCGAACGAGGCGGGGACGGTGACGATCACCTCCTGCTGGTCGAGCGGGACCTCGAGCGAGGCCTTGAACGCGGCGGCGAGGTGTCCGAGCACCTTGGCGGCGGCGTCGACCGGCGACAGCCGCTGCACGTCGGGCGGGGCCTGCCAGGGGAGGATCTCGCTGCGGCGATCGACGGTCGGGTGGCACAGCCAGCTCTTGGCGGACGCGACCAGCCGGGTGGGGACCCGGGCGCCGTGGCTGCGGGCCAGCTCGCCGACCAGGGGCGGGCTCTTGTTCCAGGGCAGCGCGAGCGAGCCGGCGGGGAACTCGTTCTCGGCGGCGAGGTAGAGAAAACTCGGCAGCAGCTGCCTGCTCTCGACCGTGCCGGGAGAGGTGAGCTGGGGAATCGGCAGCACCGCCTGCTGGGCGCCGCGGCCCTCTTGGGCGTCGAGGCGCTGGTAGGAGAGCGCGCAGTGGGTGGTGCCCAGATCGATGCCGATCGAATAGCGGGGGTGGGTTTTCAGGGGAGCTCCACTTCGGCGGGCGCGAGCACCTTGACGTCCATCGTCGTCGGCACGGGCGGCAGCTTCACTTCGGTGGCCACCCAGCCGTGGTGCTTCAGGGATCCTGCATAGGGCGCCTGGCCAGTCACGTTGCCTGACAACCGGTAGCGGTTGGCGTCGAATCCCGCCGGGACGGTGACCGGGTCGCCTTCCGACTGGGGAACCACCGCCACCACCGGCAGGTACTCGCGCAGCACCTTGCGGCACCCCTGGTGGACCACCCGGGCGGCGGCGCCCACCTCGGCGTCGCTGAAGCCGCCGACGTCCTCCTGGAGGAAGTCGATCAGCCGGCCTTCCCGCTGCAGCATCCCCAACAGGAACAGCCCGCTGGCATGGGCGGTCTCGGGGGTGAGGGCGGGGAGGAGGGCGGGAGGCGGCGGCTCGGCCGGGGCGCGCCCGAGGAGGACCGCCCAGGCCAGCTTCAACCGTGCGAAAAATGAGCTCATGTTCCCTCGTTGCTCCTGCCGGGGGTCCCTAACACCGGGCCGTGAAATTTTCGCGGGGAGCGTGCGTTTGGACTAAGTCGTAAGTGCGCAACAACGCGAGGTTTCTTCGATGCGCCACACCGTCCTCAGCCTGCTGCTTTTCTCTGGTTCCGCACTGGCCGGGAGCGTCTACCTCAACGGCGTCAAGATCGACGGCGTCACCAACCAGAAGTTCGAGAAGGCGACGGTCCGGATCGACGAGAAGGGCAACGTGTTGATCGAGGCGCCCGGCTACGCGGTGAAGCAGGTCGAGGGGGGACCTTCGGAAGTCCCGGTGTCCAACTCCGGGATGATCCAGAAGCAGTACTTCCTCGTCACCGAGCAGAACGTGGTGGGGATGAGCGAGTACGACATCGATCTCTACGTGAACTCCAAGTGGGTGCGGAAGCTGAAGAGCGCCGAGGACCAGATCGTCTCGGAGATCACCCGGAACCTGGTGCCGGGCAAGAACACGGTGATGTTCATCGCCAAGAAGGTCGCCCCCGAGGCGCGCAAGAGCCTGTCGAGCAACCACTTCTTCCGGATCATCATCGGGGAAGGAACGATGAGCGGCGATCACGTGATGATCGACAACCCGGTGGTGAGGTTCGAGCGCACCGCGGCCAACACCGATGACGTCTCGAAAGAATTCTCGCTGACCGCCCGCTAGGAGCGAAGACCCGAAAGTGTTCACCATTGACGAGCGACTGCGGGGCCTGCCGGCGGTGAAGGATCAGATCGTCGCGCTCTACGAGTCGCTCAATCAGCCTCACCTCGCCGTCCCCGGGAGGCAGGCCGGCCCGGCGCGGGCCTTCATCCTCGGGCTGCGCGGGCCGCAGGGCTTCGCGGTCTTCGTCTACCTCTACATGCCCGAGAGCGCGCAGTGCGCGGTCTACGTGCCGTCGAACCGCGCGGTCGCTTCCGACAAGTACCAGGCGGAGGAAGGCGAGGCGCTCGGGTTCGTCGAGTCGATGGGCTTCATCATGGACAACCACAACTTTCGCGGGCGGGCGCCTCAGGAACAGGAAGAGCTGGTGGCGACGCTGCCGCTGTTCCAGCGCGAGCCGCCCAGGCCGACCGGCGGGAAGGCCGATCCGCGCGCCGGCAACGGAGCGACCACTGCCTCCGCGCTGGGCAAGCTGTTCTCGGCATTCGGCCTCGCCGCGGTACTCGCCGGGCTGGGCGGCTGCGCGCACGTGCCGAGCGAGCA
>JAGSPQ010000140.1 GCA_018262385.1 Myxococcaceae bacterium
CGCTGGGCGCCGCGGGCGGAGTGAAGCCGTACGCCTGGAAGCTGGTCGGCGGGCTGCTGCCGCAGAACCTGATCCTCACCAACGACGGGGTGATCTCCGGGTTTCCGAGGCCGAACCTGGCCGAGGGCGCCAGCAACGTGGTGGTCGAGGTGCAGGACTCGCTGGGTACGCGCGCGCAGAAGTCGCTGTCGGTGCGGGTGATCGCGTCCGGCTCGATCGTGTTCAAGAACCTGAACCTGCCCGACGGGCTGGTGGGCGAGGACTACGGCACCGACCTGGTGGTGCAGAACGCGGATGGGACGGTGATCGGGCCGACCCAGAAGCCGCTGAGCTGGGCCCGGCAGGGCGAGCTGCCCGACGGGCTGACGATGACGCCGGCGGCGGACGTGCTGTCGATCGAAGGCAAGCCGCTGCGGGCGGGCAACTTCACCTTCACCATCACCGTCGAGGATGCGAAGGGCCGCAGCGACACCGCCGAGATCCTGATTCGCGTCTACCCGGCGCGGTTCAAGCTGGCGTCGGTGGGGATGCCCGCCGTCGCGCGGCCGGGAGACGAGCTGGCCTTCGGCATCACCGCCACCAGCCAGGCCAACCCGAAGTTCAAGCTCTACTCGGGCAGGCTGCCGCCCGGGCTGACGCTCGCGACGGACGGAAAAGTGACCGGCACCATCGCGACCGACAACTCTCCCGAGGGGACGTACAACTTCGTGGTCGACGCGGTCGACGACACCGGGGCGACCGGGCTGGGCGCCTTCTCGCTCGAGGTGCAGCGCGAGGTGAAGGTGACCGGCTGCCACTGCAACAGCGCCGCGGGCGGGATCTGGCTGCTGGCGCTGCTGCTGCCGTTCGCGCGGCGGCGCCGCTTCGCCCGGTCGGCCCGGTAGGCTGCGGCCCTCGATGCGGCGGCTCACGGCGTTCCTGATGTGCGCGGCGCTGGTCGCCTGCCCTCACCCGAGCGAGGGGCCCGACGGGGGCGAGGATGGCGGGCCACCGGATGGGGGAGAGGACGCCGGGGACGACGCCGGGTTCGATGGGTCGCCGGGCGAGGGCCAGCGGATCCTCCAGGGGCTCAAGCCGGACGTGGTGCTGATGCAGGAGTTCAAGGTCGGAACCAGCAGCGAGGTCGACCGGCGGGCGTTCGTCGACTCCACCTTCGGCGCCGAGTTCTGTTTTCACATCGAGGCGGGGGGAGGGATTCCGAACGGGGTGGTGACCCGCTGGCCGATTCTCGATGCGGGACAGTGGGCGGATCCGCAGGTGAGCAACCGGGGGTTTGCGTGGGCGCAGATCGACGTGCCGGGCCCGAAGGATCTGTGGGCGGTGAGCATCCACCTCCTCACCACCGGCTCGCAGCGCAACGCCGAGGCGCAGGCGCTGGTGGCGAACATCAACCAGTTCATCCCGGCGGGAGACCTGCTGGTGATCGGCGGGGACCTCAACAGCAGCACCCGCACCGAGGCGGCGGTGGTGACCCTCGGGCAGGTGGTGCGGGTGGCCGGCCCCCACCCGGTGGACCGCGGCAACAACTCGAACACCAACGCGGGGCGGACCCAGCCGTACGACTGGGTGCTGCCGGATCCCGATCTCTACGCGCTGCAGGTGCCGGTCTGGGTGGGAGACGCGGGCTACGACGCGGGGCTGGTGTTCGACAGCCGGGTCTTCACCCCGCTGTCGGACGTGGCGCCGGCCGAGCTCGGCGACAGCGCGGCGGTCAACATGCAGCACATGGCGGTGGTGAAGGACTTCCTGCTGCCCTGAACGCCCGGCGAACGCCGCTTGCGGCTGCCGCCGAAAGCCGCTTTCTTCCGCGCTCTTTTTTCTCCCTGGGGGCAGCCCGTGAAGAACGTCGTCTCTCTTACCTTTCTCCTGCTGTCCGTCTCGTGCGCGAGCACCGCTCCCGAGCTCAAGGCCGAGCCCCAAGCCGAGCCCGCGGCCAAACCCGCGCCGCCGCCCGCGGCCCCGGCCCTGACGAAGAGCGGCGCCCCCGCGACGAAGAAGGTCGACGTGAAGGACAGCTACCACGGCGTCGAGGTGGTGGACTCCTATCGCTGGCTCGAGAGCGCGGACTCGGCGGAGGTGAAGTCGTTCACCGAGGCGCAGAACGCGACCGCGCGCGGCTTCCTCGACAAGATCGCCGGCCGCGACGTCCTCAAGGCGCGCCTGAAGGAGATCCTCGGGGCGGCCACCGTCAGCTACTTCGCGCCCGCCGAGGTGAAGGGCCAGCTCTACGCGATGAAGCTGCAGCCGCCCAAGCAGCACCCGTTTCTGGTGGTGATGCCCTCCGCCGACGCCCCCGACAAGGAACGGGTTGTGCTCGATCCAGACGTGGTCGACCCCACCGCCAAGACCACCATCGACTGGTTCCACGTCTCGCCCGACGGCAAGAAGGTGGCGGCGTCGTTGTCCTCCGGCGGCAGTGAGACCGGCAACGTGCACGTGTTCGACACCGCCACCGGCAAGCAGGTGGACGAGCTCGTCCCGGGAGTGAACGGCCCGACGGCCGGCGGCGATCTCGCCTGGCTGCCCGATTCCAGCGGCTTCTACTACTCGCGCTACCCGCGCGGCGACGAGCGGCCCGCGGCCGACAAGAACTTCTTCGTGCAGCTCTACCTGCACAAGCTGGGCACGCCGACCGAGAAGGACACCTACGAGATCGGCAAGGACTTCGTGCGCATCGCCGAGGTGTTCGTGGTCGTGAACCCCGGCGGGCTGGTGCTGGTCACCGTGCAGAAGGGCGACGGCGGCGAGTTCGAGGTGCACCTGAAGGGCAAGGACGGCAAGTGGGCCCAGCTGGCCAGGTTCGAAGACCGCGTCGTGCAGGCGTTCTTCGGCGAGAAGAACGACCTCTACCTGCTCTCGCGCAAGGACGCCCCGCGCGGCAAGCTGCTGCGCGCGCCGATCGCCGGCTTCGACCTGCAGAAGGCGAAGGTGGTGATCCCGGAAGCCGGGCAGACCCTGATCTCGGACCCCTTCGACGACGGGGTGCTGCTGATCCACGGCGGCCGCATCTACGCCACCTACCAGCTCGGCGGGCCCTCGGAGATCCGCACCTTCGACCTCGACGGCAAGGCCAAACCCGGGCCGAAGCTGCTGCCGGTGTCGAGCGCGGGCAACCTCACCCCGCTGGGCAAAGCCGACGTCCTCTACTCCAACGTGTCCTTCGTGGAGCCGAACGGCTGGTACTCGTTCGCAGCCAGCGGCGGCGCCACCGCCAAGACCCGGATCTCCACCAGGACGCCGGTGGACCTGACCGGGGTCACCATCACCCGCGAGATGGCGACCTCGAAGGACGGAACCCAGGTGCCGGTGAACATCATCCTGCCGAAGGGCCAGAAGCCCGGCAGCGCGATTCCGTTCGTGGTCACCGGCTATGGCGGCTACGGCGTGAACATCGAGCCCCGGTTCCAGGCCAGGAGCAGCGCGTTGCTCTCGCTGGGCGTGGGGATGGCGGTGGTCAACCTGCGCGGCGGCGGAGAGTTCGGAGAGGACTGGCACCAGGCCGGCGCGCTCACCCGGAAGCAGAATGTCTTCGACGACTTCATCGCGGCGGTGGAGCACCTGGTGAAGCAGAAGCACGCCGGGAAGGTCGCCATCACCGGCGGCTCCAACGGCGGCCTGCTGATGGGCGCGGTGCTGACGCAGCGCCCGGAGCTCTTCACCGTGGCGGCGTCGTTCGTGGGGATCTACGACATGCTGCGGGTGGAGACCGATCCCAACGGCGCCTTCAACATTCCGGAGTTCGGCTCGGTGAAGGACAAGGCCCAGTTCGACGCGCTCTACGCCTACTCGCCGTTTCATCAGGTGAAAGACGGCACCGCGGTTCCGCCCACGCTGTTCCTCACCGGAGCCAACGACGGCCGGGTCGCTCCCTGGCACTCGCGCAAGATGATCGCCCGCCTGCAGGCGGCGAGCTCGTCGACGTCCCCGCTGCTGCTGATGACCAGCTTCGACGCCGGCCACGGCATCGGCGCCTCGGTGGATCAGCTGGTCGAGGACACCACCGACGCGTACAGCTTCATGCTGCACCACCTCGGCGTGCCGATGGCGCGGTAGCCGTCAGGGCACCGGGTAGCTGGCGAAGCGCACCGAGAAGACCGCGCGGCTGCCGGCGGCCTCAGAGAGACTCCACAGCTCGGCGTTCTTGTCGTCGACCATCAGGTCCTCGGGGGAGTCCGAGAAGCCCGCGGTCAGGCTCCGCGTCGGGTTGAGGCAGTACAGCGCGCCGCCTCCGCCCGCGGGCGCGCTGGACGAGAGGTAGGTGGTGCCCCCCCGCACCGCTCCGCCCTGCACCTGGCGCTGGCCCATCACGAAGGCGGCGAGCGGCCAGGTGGTCGCGCCGCGGAGGAGCCCGGTGGCCGGATCCAGCGGCCAGCGGAACAGCCGGCCGGCGAGCGGCCCGGCGCAGGCGGTGGTGCTGCAGTACTCGCCCGACACCAGCGCCGGCGGGGTGCTGCCGCGATCGAGCGACACCCACGAGAACACCGGACCGCAGCTCGACCTGTCCACGTACGCGCCGATCTGCGGGATGACGTACTTGTAGAGCCCGGCGCGGCAGGTGGTCGCGGTGCAGCCGACGGTATCGACGTCGGTGGCGACTTGCATGATCCGACCCAGATCGAACACCCGGAACCCGCTGCCGGTCTGCGCCACGTAGAGCCGGCTGCCGATCCAGACGATGCCCCCGGCGTGCGCGTCGACCTGGGTGAAGCTCGGCGCCGCGGCGGTGCCGGAGGGCTCGACCAGCAGCGCGAAGCGGTAGCGCGGCGCGGTGGGATCCGTCACGTCCACGAACGCGATGCGCACCCCTTTGGCGAGCCCGGCGTCCTCGTAGAAGCTGACCAGGAGGATCCGCCGCCCGCCGACCAGCCCGGTCGGGTCTGCGTCCGCGCTCCCGGTGAGGCCCTGGGGAATCCAGCTCGTCGAGGCCTGGTCCTCCGCGTTCCAGGCAAACGCCCACGCCAGCCCCGGCGGGGAACCGGGCACCGTCGTCGTCGGGGTGGCGATCCGATTGGCGTCCGCCACCACCTGCGACACCGAGGCAGGAGTGGTGCGCTGGGCCAGCGCGGTGAGGAGCGCCGCGTTGCCCCCGAAGCCCGCCGCGGGTGAGAGGGGAAAGGCGCAGCGGTCGATCGCCCGCAGGCCGCCACCCTCGGTGAGGTTCGCGGGGAGCCCCGGGCACGCCTCCACCGCCTGGGCGCACGGGTCCCCCGGGGGAGCGCCAGCGTCCCGGGCGCCGCCATCGGTCGCGCTTCCCGCGTCTTGCGGCCCAGCGTCGCCCGCCCCGGCGTCGTCTTCGCCGGCGTCGTTTTCGCCGGCGTCGTTTTCGCCGGCGTCGTCTTCGCCCGCGTCGCCTTCGCCCGCGTCGGGGAGCCCCGCGTCGGGGAGGCCGGCGTCCCCGGTCATCCCGGCGTCGGCCGGGCCCGCATCGTCACGGCCCGAGGACAGCGGCGCCCCGCAGGAGCACAGCAACAGAACCGCGATCCACCGCCCGAAGCGCATCGGCCCAACCTAGCCGCCAACCGCCGCGCCCGGTGGTTGGCTGGACCGAAGCAGTCACCGCGGCGCCTCAGCGGAAGCTGCCGCCAACCGCCGCGCCCGGTGGCGGGCTGGACCCGGCGCAGTCACCGCGGCGTTTCAGCGGAAGCTGCCGACGAGCGCGAGCGCCCCGGTGCCGGTGAGCTCGAACCGTTCACCGGCGTTGAGCACCTGGTGGCTCAGCACCGCCCCGGTGAGCGGGTCGATCACGTCGAACGCCACGTCGCGGCGGGGCTCGGCGAAGACCCGGCCCTTGATCCCAATCGGCAAGACGAAGAAGGCGTTGCCCTTCACCCCCCCGTACGCGCGGACCACGCCGCTGGAGGCGCTCCCCCCGAGGTCGGGCCACATCAGGTCCGGCCGCAGCGTCCCGTTGGCCTCACCGGCGAAGAAGCGAAACGGGCTGTCGGCCCAGTGGGCGTTCTTCCTCGTCCAGGAGGCCAGATCGCCCGGGACGAACTGGCGGATCGCCTTGAAGGTGCCCAGCCCCGGAGCCGCGGCGAGCTCCAGATCCCCCCGGATTCCTGCCCGCGGGTGGAACACGTAGAACGGAAGGTTGGAGACGAAGGTGGTGATCGCGGCGGCGTTGAGGCGCTGGGGATCCTCGACGGCGGCCACCGACGAGCCGGGGCCGATCGGCTCGTTGTTGCTGCCGACGACGACGCCGCAGTACTCGTGCTCCCACGGCTGGCGCACCGGCCGCCAGGCGCCCTCGGTCTTCGAGGTGTCGCGATCGAAGTGAATCGTCGCCACGTCGGCGATCCCGCCCGCGTAGAGCTCCTGCACCGCCGCGCAGTCGTGCCCATCGGGCGCGGAGGCGGCGACGAGGATGTCGGTGCGGGCGTTGAGGTACGAGGTGAGCGAGCGCAGCTCGGCCACTCCCGCGCTGCCGCCAAAGCCGTTCTGCCAGGCCTCGTTGGCGATCTCGAAGAGGATGATCTTGTGCTCGCGCCCGGCGGAGAGCGCGACGAAGGTGTCGAGCAGCTTCACCCGATCGGCGGCGGCGGGGATGTTCTTCTGCCCGTCGGCGATCAGCGTCCACTGCACCCGCAGGCCGTAGGTGTCGTAGGCGAGGTCGGTCACCCCCTTGATCACCGCCGGGTAGTCGGCCCACCGCCAGTCGATCTCGCGCCCGTCCCAATAGTCGGGGCCGTTGACGTCGCCCACGGTGCCGAACGCGCGGAAGTAGTCGAAGCCGTTGGCGCGCAGGGCGGCGAGCGCGGCCTCGAGCTTCGGGCGGTCGTATTTGTAGGCCCAGGCGGCCCAGAACAGGCTCGCTCCCACCGCGTTGAACTTCCCCTCGTCGTCTTCGAGCGAGTGGCCGCTGAGCTTCACCCGGCCCTTGCGGGCGACCGGCTGCGGGCAGGTGACGGTGACGGTGGTCTGCGCGACCTCGCCGAACCACTCCTGCAGTTCCTGGAGCATCCGCCAGTCGGTGAGGTACGCCCCCGCCTTCGCCGGCGCGAGCAGCTCGACCTCGAAGACGTGCTGCGCGCCCGGCGGCACGAGGTCGGCGTCCGAGAGGTCGGCCCGGCCGCCTCCGGTGTAGAGCGCGTCGCTGTCGTCCACCGTGCCCAGCCGGAAGGAGGCCGCCTTCGTCCACGGCTCGGTGCCGGTGTTGGTGACCGTCACCCGCGCCACCACCCGATCGCCGCACTTCAGCGTTGCCGGAAAGTCGAGCGACACCGCTGCGTCGAGGCGCTTGCGGACCACCCCTGCGTCGGGGGGCGCGCCCGCGTCGGCGGCCGGGCCGGCGTCGCCCGCATCGGGCACTCCCGGCGCCGGGGGAATCGAGGTCGAAGGTCCACAGGCCACCAGGGCCAGGGCCAGGGCCAGGGCCACCCACGTCACGGTGCGCTTCATCCGACTTCTCCTGGAGCAGCGCCGTCCCCTTGACGATGCGGGCGCGTTCCCGGCGGGCGGTCTACATGATTTTGCCGTCAGACTGCAAATACATCTCGGCCTCGACGGGCCGTCCGCTGGGCTTTAATGGGCCCGATGCGGTCCCCGCTGCCAGTGACGTTGCTCGCCTCGCTGGTGCTTGGCTCCGCCGCGCACGCCGACTTGAAGGCGGTGCTGAAGAAGCTGGGCGACGACGCGCGCACCCGCGAGAGCAACGCGGCCTGCACCTACCGCGAGACCACCACCGTCGACGAGCTCGGCAAGGACAACCAGGTCCTCGGCACCGAGGTGCGGCTGTTCGAGGTCGAGGTGAAGGGCACCGAGGTCACCCGGCGCGACCTCGTCTCGGTGACGAAGTCGGGCGAGCCGCTGGCGGATCTGCTCGAGCAACCCAGAGACACGAAGGGCAAGAAGCCGGCGCGCAGCCCGCTGCATCCTGAAGCGCAGGCCGACTACCTCTTCGAGCTCAAAGACGGGCCGGGCCCGGACGAGCAGACGCTGACCCTCGAGCCGGTGAAGCCGAGCACCGAGCGGGTGCGCGGCGAAGCGGTGGTGGACGCGCGCACGCTGGCCTTGAAGGCGCTGCGGTTCTCGCCCTCGAAGACCCCGCTGCTGCTCAAGTCGTTCGCGATGCGCTTCGAGTTCGCCGACACCGCGTGCGGGCGGCAGCCGCGGGTGGTCGAGATCGAAGGCGAGGGAATCGCGGTCTTCATCGAGACGAAGTTCCGGACCAGGAGCGTGCTGGCCGGCCACGCGCGCGTCGCGCCGCCCGCGCCGAAGAAGAAGTGAGCGCGGTTCGCGGAAGGCTCCAGCCGTGAGAAAGTCCGCGCCATGAGCGACGGGGGAGCGGCAGTCATCGCCAAGGGCGTCGAAGGCGCGATCGCGCTGACGAAGTTCAAGGTCGGGCGGGTGGTGCTGTGGGCGGGCGCGGCGTGGATGACGCTGACGGCGGTCACCGCGAAAGCCGGGGATCGCGGGCTGTGGTTCTTCATCGCGATTGGGGTCGCGCTGATCGCGCTGGTCGGTGGCTTTCTCGCCGAGCGAAGGAAGCGCGCAGAGCGGGCGGCCCTGAAGACCGCGCTGATGTTGATCGGCTTCACGCTGCTGTCGCTGTTCGGCGCGCTGTGGGTGGTCTTCCG
>JAGSPQ010000141.1 GCA_018262385.1 Myxococcaceae bacterium
CTCGGCGCTGCGCATCGCCGGCGGCATCTTCACCAAGATCGCCGACATCGGGTCGGACCTGATGAAGATCGTCTTCAAGATCAAGGAAGACGACGCGCGGAACCCCGGCGTGATCGCCGACTGCGTGGGCGACAACGCGGGCGACTCGGTCGGCCCGTCGGCCGACGGCTTCGAGACCTACGGCGTGACCGGGGTGGCGCTGATCACCTTCATCCTCCTCGCGGTGCACGACACCGCGACCCAGATTCAGCTGCTGGTCTGGCTGTTCGTGATGCGCATCGCGATGGTGATCGCCAGCTTCCTCTCGTACCTGCTCAACGACATGTACGCGAAGGGCAAGTGGGCCAACGCGGACAAGATGAACTTCGAGGCCCCGCTGACCATCCTGGTCTGGCTGACCTCGTTCGTCTCGGTGGCGATGACCTTCGTCGTCAGCTGGTTCCTCATCCCCACCCTCGGCGACGGCACCCTGTGGTGGAAGCTGTCGGCGATCATCACCTGCGGCACGCTGGCGGGCGCGATCATCCCCGAGGTGGTGAAGATCTTCACTTCGACCGAGAGCAAGCACGTGCGCGAAGTGGTCAACGCCTCGAAGGAAGGCGGCGCTTCGCTGAACGTCATCTCCGGCCTGGTCGCCGGTAACTTCTCGGCCTACTGGATGGGCGTGGTGTTCGTGGTGCTGATGGGCGCGGCGTACCTCTTCTCCGGACAGGGGCTGGCTCAGCTGTTCCCGCTCGCCTCGGGCTTCGACGTCTCGCCGGTGTTCGCCTTCGGCCTGGTGGCGTTCGGCTTCCTCGGCATGGGCCCGGTGACGATCGCGGTCGACTCCTACGGCCCGGTGACGGACAACGCGCAGTCGGTCTACGAGCTGTCGCTGATCGAGAACGTCCCCAACGTGAAGGAAGAGGTGAAGAAGGACTTCGGCTTCGACCTCGACTTCACCAAGGCCAAGCACTTCCTCGAAGAGAACGACGGCGCGGGCAACACCTTCAAGGCCACCGCCAAGCCGGTGTTGATCGGCACCGCGGTCGTCGGCGCGACGACGATGATCTTCTCGATCATCTTCATGCTCACCAACGGGCTGCAGAAGGATCTGATGGTGAACCTCTCGCTGGTCCACGCTCCGTTCTTCCTCGGGCTGATCATGGGCGGCGCGGTGATCTTCTGGTTCGCCGGCGCCTCGATGCAGGCGGTCAGCACCGGCGCCTACCGCGCGGTCGAGTTCATCAAGAAGAACATGAAGCTCGAGGGCGCCGAGAAGGCGTCGATCGAAGACAGCAAGAAGGTGGTCCAGATCTGCACCGAGTACGCGCAGAAGGGGATGATCAACATCTTCATCTCGATCTTCTTCGGGACCCTGGCCTTCGCGTTCGTCGAGCCGTACTTCTTCATCGGCTACCTGATCTCGATCGCGCTCTTCGGCCTCTACGAGGCGATCTTCATGGCGAACGCCGGTGGCGCCTGGGACAACGCGAAGAAGCTGGTCGAGGTCGAGCTGAAGGCGAAGGGCACTCCGCTGCACGACGCCTGCGTGGTCGGCGACACCGTCGGCGATCCCTTCAAGGACACCTCGACGGTCGCGATGAACCCGGTGATCAAGTTCACCACCCTCTTCGGTCTGCTCGCGGTCGAGCTGGCGGTCGAGGTCGGCAAGGACAACCGCCCGCTGACCTTCGCGCTGGCCGGCATCTTCTTCGTCATCTCGGCGTTCTTCGTCTGGCGCTCGTTCTACGGGATGCGGATCGAGGGCGGGCTGAAGTCCGAGGCGAACGCCTCGACCGAGACCACCAGCAAGGCCGCGGCCTAGAGCGGCAGGGCTGGAAGTTGAAAGACGCCGGGTCCCTGCAACCAGGGCCCGGCGTTTTGCTTTGCGCGACGTGCTATCCAGCGACCTGTCTTGAAGCGCCTGATCACCGCCGAGATCGTCACCCGCGAGTTCGCCAGTGGGCGGCTGCGCATCGCGGCGCCGCGTGGGCAGGCGATCATCACTCCCGCCGCGTGGTCGAAGGCGAGCGAGCTGGGGGTGAGCTTCGACCAGACTCCGGGCGCGGTGGCCGAGCCGGCCCCGGCCGACGGCGGCAGCTGCGAGCGGCAGGTCGACCCGTCCGGGGTGGTGGTGGTGCGCGGGCAGAGCGTGCGGCTGGGCCGGTTCGCGGGCGCCGGGCCGGACAAGCAGGTGGGGCTGACCGACGTGGTGACCGGCAAGGACCGCTCGCCGATGACCGCCGGCTTCATGAGCTGGAGCAAGGCCGATTCCTTCCCCTGGACCCTCGACTACGACGAGCTGGACTACGTGCTCGAGGGAGTGCTGCAGATCGGCATCGCCGGGCGGGTGGTCGAGGGCCGGCCGGGCGACGTGCTCTACCTCCCCAGGGGCAGCAAGGTGGTGTTCGGCACCCCGAGCCGGACGAAGATCTTCTACGTCACCTACCCCGCCGACTGGGCGGGCGCTCCCAAGGCGAAGTAGGGCCGCAGTTGGGCTAAAGGGCTGACCCTTCGTGAGCTCCGCTGGCATGTCGATATTGCGGCTGACGTTCCTCGGCACTTCCGCCGCGGCGCCGACGCTGCACCGCAACGTCTCCGGGATGGCGGTGAAGGCGGACACCCACCTGCTGCTGTTCGACTGCGGAGAGGGCAGCCAGCGGCAGATGATTCGCTACGGCACCGGCTTCACCGTCGACGCGGCGTTCTTCACCCACTTTCACGCCGACCACTACCTGGGGATCATCGGCTTCCTGCGCACCCTCGGGATGGGAGGCCGCACCGAGCCGATGCACCTCTACGGGCCGCCGCCGGCGACGAAGGTGCTCGACGCGGCGATTCACCTCGGAGTCGAGCGGCTGGCGTTCCCGGTCGAGATCCACGAACTGAAGGGCGGCGAGAAGCTCGATCGCGGGGGCTATTCGATCAACGCGGTCAAGGTGGACCACCGGGTCAACGCGCTGGGGTACGTGATCGAAGAGAACCTGCGGCCCGGGAAGTTCGAGCTCGAGGCGGCCCGCGCGCTGGGCGTGCCTCCGGGCCCCGACTACGGGCGGCTGCAGAAAGGGGAGACGGTGAAGGCGGCCGACGGCACCGAGGTGCGGCCCGAGCAGGTGATGGGCCCGTCGCGGCCGGGCCGGCGGGTGGTGATCTCGGGCGACACCCGGCCCTGCGCCGCGCTGATCGAGGCGGCCGCCGGAGCCGACCTGCTGATCCACGAGTCGACCTTCAGCGACGACGAGCAGGCGCGGGCGCTCGAGACCCGCCACAGCACCGCCCGCGAGGCGGGGAAGGTGGCGCAGCAGGCGCAGGTGAAGCGGCTGGTGCTGACCCACCTCTCGTCGCGGCACGACGTCGACTTCAAGCCGCTGCTCGAGCAGGCGAAGCAGGAGTACTCCGGCCCCTGTGAAGTGGCCTTCGATGGGCTGACGATCGAAGTGCCGGTGCGCGAGTAGCCGCTACTTCTTCGCCGTCCACTGGTCCATCCAGCCGAGCACCGTGTCGTGCCAGAGGACGGAGTTCTGCGGCTTGAGCACCCAGTGGTTCTCGTCGGGGAAGTAGAGGAGCTTCGAGGGGATGCCGCGCCGCTGGAGCGCGGTGAAGGTGGCGAGGCCCTCGATGTCGACCACCCGGTAGTCCTTGCCGCCGTGCACCACCAGGGTGGGCACCTTCCACTTGGCGACGTGGTCGATCGGGTTGTGCTTGGCGAAGCCCATGTGCTGATCCCGCGGGGTGCCGCCGTGCTCCCACTCGGGGAACCAGAGCTCCTCGGTGGCGTAGTAGGCGAACGTCTCGTCGAGGTTGCCGTCGTGGGTGATGAAGCACTTCCACGGCTCGTTCCACATCCCGGCCATCCAGTTGATCATGAACCCGCCGTAGGACGCGCCGAGCGCGCAGGCGCGGCTCTTGTCGAGGAACGGGTACTTCTCGAGGGCGGCGGCGAAGCCCTTCTGCAGATCCTCGAGCGGCTTGCCGCCCCAGTCCGACCGGATCGCGTCGGTGAACGCCTGGCCGTAGCCAATCGAGCCGTGGAAATCGACCGACACCGCCACGTAGCCGCGGCCGGCGTAGGACTGCGGATTCCAGCGGTAGTGCCAGGCGTTGCCGAAGCTGCCCTGGGGGCCGCCGTGGATGAGGAAGGCGATCGGGTACTTCTTCTTCGGGTCGAAGTCGGCCGGCTTCACCACGTAGCCGTAGACCTTGTCCCCGTTCCACCCGGGGAAGGAGAACTGCTCGGCGGATCCGAGCTTCACGTTCTTCATCGCCGCCTCGTTCAGCTTCGTCAGCTGCTTCGGCTTGCCGCCCTCGAGCAGGTAGAGGTCCGAGGGGCCGTTGAGCGAGTCCTGGGCGAAGAACAGGTCCGCGCCGGCCACCGAGAGCGACGAGACGTGCCCGGGCCCGACCACGGTGGAGACCTTGCCGCTGGCGACGTCGATCGCGAACAGCGACAGCTGCCCGACGTCCCAGGCGTTGACGTAGAGCGTCTTCCCGTCGGCCGACCACTGGAGCGAGTCGGGGCTGCGATCCCACCCGTCGGTGAGGCGGCGCTCTTTGCCGTCCGGCCAGCTGCGCAGCACGATCGTCAGCTTGTCCGCCTCGTAGCCGGCCCGCGCCATCGCGAGGTAGGCGAGCGTCTTGCCGTCGGGGCTGAACGCCGGGTTGGTGTCGGTCGCGCGGTTGGTGGTGGTGAGCTTCTTCGGCGCGGCGCTGCCGTCGGTGGGAACCGAGAACAGATCGAGATCGGTGCTCCACGCCTCTTCCCGGCCGACGTCGCGGGCGGTGAAGACCAGCTGCTTGCCGTCGGCGCTGAAGGCGAACTGCTCGCTGCCGCCGAACGGCTTCACCGGCGCATCGGCGGCCAGCTTCGGCATCAGGTCCTTCGCCGGCCCGCCCGCGACTGCTTGAACGAAGAGGTGGCTGCGGCGGCCGTCCTTCCAGGTGTCCCAGTGGCGGAACATCAGCTGCTCGTAGATTTTGCCGGTCGCCTTGCTCTTCGCCTGCTCGGCCAGCCGCTTCTCGGTGCAGGCCAGGGTGTCGGCCTCCTTGCAGTCGGGGAAGACGTCGGCGGCGAAGGCGATCGTCTTGCCGTCGGCCGAGAGGAGGAACGCGCTGACATCGACCGGGGCGCGGGTCACCGCCGCCGGCTCGCCGCCCTCGAGGGGAAGGTTGAAGACCTGGCTGGTCTCGCCACGGGCGGAGAGGAAGTAGACGCTCTTGCCGTCGGGCGCAAAGAGCGGATCGGTGTCGGGCGCCGGGTGGCTGGTGAGCGGGCGCAGGTCGGTGCCGTCCTTGCGGACGTGCCAGAGATCGATCTTCCCCTTGTTCGCCTCGTAGTCGGTCGCGCGCACGGTGAGGACCACGTGGTTGCCGTCGGGCGAGACGGTGAAGCCGAGCAGCCGGCGCAGGTTCACCTGGTCCTGCACGGTGTACGGACGGGCCTTGGCGGGAGCGGCGGCCGGCGCAGCAGCGAGGGCGAGGAGGATCGGGAGGAGCATGGCCGGCGCTTATAGCCGCTCAGCCGCGCTTCGGCCGGCGGGAGATCACCGTCGCGACCCCGAGGGCGAGCGCGGCGGCCACTGCGCCCAGGGGCGCGACCTGCCCCCACGCCCGGGCCAGCTCGTTGTCGGCCGGGTCGGCCAGCAGCACCACCGAGCTCAAGGTGACGGCGAAGGTGAGGCCGAGCAGCACCAGCACCAGGGGGACCCAACGGGGCGCCCGCTTCTGCTGCATCAGCCCCACCGCCCAGGCGGCGAGCGCGGCGTCGACCATCATCAGCCCGAAGAACATCTTCAGTACATCCGGCGCAGCCGGGCGGCGAAGAAGCCGTCGGCGCCTTCGGGCCCCGGCAGCGTCCGCAGGTAGCCCTGGACGTTGGGAAAGGTTCCCGCCGACGCGGGCGGCGGCTCGGCGGTGAAGTCGGGGTGGCTGCGCAGGAACATCTCGACCTGGTCCTGGCCTTCCGAGGGGTCGGTGCTGCAGACGGCGTAGATCAGCAGCCCGCCGGGCGCGACCGCCGCCTGGCAGTTCTCGAGGATCGCCCGCTGCAGCCGGTGGAGATCGCTCAGATCCTCCTCCTGGCGCCGGTAGCGAAGCTCGGGGTGCCGCCGCAGCGTGCCCAGGCCCGAGCAGGGAGCGTCGATCAGTGCGGCGTGGAACTCGCCCAGCCCCTCGGGCAGCGGCTTGCTGGCGTCGACCGCGCGGGTCTTCAGCCGATCGAGCAGGCCCAGCCGCTTCGCCTCGTCGGTGATCTTGTGCAGCTTGTTGGCGTGGAGATCGATCGCCACCACCGCGTGGCGCTGGGCGAGGTGGCAGGCCTTGCCGCCGGGCGCCGCGCAGGCGTCGAGCACCCGCGCCTCGTCCGGAATCGCCCCGTACAGCCCGACCAGCTGCGCCGCCTCGTCCTGCACCTGCCACAGCCCCTCGGCGTAGCCGTAGACGTCCTCCACCCGGCCGACGCCGGCGAAGATGATTCCGTCCACGGACATGGTGGTCGGCCTGGCGTCGATCCCGACCTCGGCGAACTCCTTGAGCAGCGCGTCGCGGGTGGTGCGCGAGGTGTTGACCCGGACCACCACCGACGGAGGCAGGTTGTCGGCGGCGAGCATCGCCTCCGCGCGCTCGGGGCCGAACTGGCGGGTCCACCGCTTCACCAGCCACAGCGGGTGGCTGTGGGCGATCGCCAGGTGCTCGTCGCGCGGCTCGGGCGGCGGCAGCGGCGGCGCCTCGAGGGTGGCCAGCTTCCGCAGCACCGCGTTGACGAAGCCGGTGGCGCGCTGCAGGCCCAGCCGCTTGAGCGCCTCGACGGTGTCGGCGACCGCGGCGTGCTTCGGCACCCGCATGTAGAACAGCTGGTAGGCGCCGACCCGCAGCGCGGCGAGCACCTCGTTCTCCAGCGTCGGCAGCTGGTGGTTGCAGTACTGCTGCAGCCCGTAGTCGAGGGTGAGCTGGCGGCGGGTGCTGCCGTAGCAGAGCTCGGTGACGAAGGCGGCGTCGCGGACCTCGGGGAAGCGGTGCTCGTCGAGCTGCGAGTCGATCACCACGTTGAGGTAGGCGTCGGTGGCGGCCACCCGGGCAAGCACGGTGATCGCCAGCGCGCGGGGGGTCATCTCTCCGCGGGGGCCGCGGGCGTTCGCCGGCTTGGGCCTGCTCTGGCCGGCCGCCTTGAGCGCGCTCTGGTGCGAGGGCGGCGCGCGCGGGGCTTCGGCCTTCGGCGCAGGGCGGGCCGGCCCGCGGGGCCCGGCGATTCGGGACGGTCCCCGGAGGTTCTTGATCCGCTCGTCGGTCATTCGCTCAGCTGGGTCATTAACTCGATCAGCTGATCGTCGCTCGCCTTCATCGTCGCCGACAGCAGCAATTGCTGGAGCACGTCCTCGAGCTTGTCGCGCTGGCCGCTCTCCATCGGAGCGCCGCTCTGCAGCTTCTGCCACTCGGCGCGGGCCCAGGCGGCGAGGCCGGAGGCGGTGACGCTGCCAGCGAGGCGATCGGCGATCTGCTGGCGCACCAGCGCGCGGGAGATGACGCCCGAGGGCACCGCCGAGGCGCGCCGGCCGCCCATCGACTTCGGCGGCGCGGAAGGAGCCGGCGGCTTCTTCGCCAGCAGCGGCCGGGCCGGCTTGCCCCCGAGGCTCTTGACGATCTCCCCGCTGGGCAGCACCCGCCC
>JAGSPQ010000914.1 GCA_018262385.1 Myxococcaceae bacterium
GCCGACTTCCACGGCTACGGGGTGACCTGCGCCACCGCCGGCTCGGGCCCCGGCTGCCTGCCGTCGTTCATCTCGGCCTCGTTCGACAAGAACGACCCGGTCAACGGCCCTGCGTACGCCAAGCTGATCGCAGCCCGGAACATCGCCGACGACAGCCACTGCATGACCCAGACGTTGAGGGCCGGGATCCACAACTTCCAGCCCGCCCAGTTCCTGCGCGAGTCGCTCGAGTACGAGCTGGGGACGCTGATCGCGACCTCGCTCTACCAGGCCTCCGCCCCGCTGGGAAAAGAGGACGTGATGCAGAAGGCGCTGATCGACTCGCTCGATGACGCGGATCCGAAGAAGCAGGGCTTCCGCCAGATCATCAGCCTGTACGTCAACACTCCCCAGAACTTCACCCCCGAGCTGATGGCGAACACCATTGCCGCGCACATCCCGGATCTCGAGCTGCGCAAGCAGGTCTGCAAACAGCTCTGGACGCGCCTCGATCTGGATTCCACCATCTTCCCTTCCACGACCCTGGACGCCTGCGCGACCGCGGTCCGCGGCACTTTCTGCCCTGTGCTGGCCCAATGAGACTCCTCTTCTTCGCGCTGCTGCTGACCGCTTCCGCCGCGCGCGCCCAGAGCGACGAGGGCGCGATCCCCTACTCGGACGACGCGGAGCAGGACGAGCGCAACCGCCGCGAGCTGCCGAAGAGCTCGGACGCCTCGCCCAACATCCGCGAGGAAACCGAGGTCGAGTCGCTGGAGCGCGGCGAGTCGCTGGCGGCGATCGACGACCCGAGCATCGGGCTGTCGCTCGAGCTGATCGCGGGCGTGCTGCTGCTCGACTCGAGCCGCGGCGCCACCTTCGAGCCGAAGGGGATGGCCGGGCTGCGCTTCACCTGGGAATGGAGCCGCACCGTCTTTTCCGACGAGCTGCTGCGCGAGCTGTTCTTCGTCGACGTCGCGTGGAGCCACGCCGCTTCCAGCGAAGGGACCAACGAGATCAACGCCACCAGCAACTACCACTACTTCTCCTTCGCTCCGGCGTTCGCCTTCCCGTTCGGCACCAAGTCGCCCGTCTCGGTCTACGCGCAGCTGGGGGTCGGGCTGTCGTTCAATCCCTCGGTGGTGGTGATCAACACCGCCTCCACCCCGCTGGTCGGCAACAAGTTCCTCTTCCAGTACGGCGGCGGGCTGCGCTTCCGCCCGCTGATCGTCAGCTGGAACCGCAAGAGCAACCTCAACTCGGACTTCGACGGGGCGAAGGACGGGCTGCGGCTGAGCTTCCGGCTCGAGCTGACCCGCTTTCGCCGCTCCTACATCGACGACACCTTCGTCGGCGGCAGCCTCGGTGTGACATTTTAGGACATCGCCTCGGGCGCTAAGTGCGACAGGTGGGGGTGGTGCGGTTGACCCCCGGAATCGCGATCGTTACAACGACCGGCCGTACCCACGCGTCACCAGGAGTCTGCTCAATGAAGGCTTCGTCCGGGGCGCTCGCCGCCCTCGCCCTTCTGTTCGCCGCTGCCTGCACCACGACCAAGGCCGGGCCTCCGCCGCCGGCCCCTCCGGTGATCAAGACGTTCTCCGCGGACCAGACCCAGGTCAGCCCGGGCGCGATGGTGAAGCTCACCTTCACCACCGCCGACGCCAAGGAGGTCTCGCTGATCGACCAGACCGGGATGGAGGTCCCCGTCACCGGCAGCGTCGAGTCGGGCCAGGCGACGGTGATGCCGACCCGCACTTCCTTCTACGTGCTCCGGGTGACCGGGGACGGCGGCAAGGACAGCGCGTTCGTGCAGGTGGCGGTGAACGAGGGCCTCAAGCAGGTCTTCTTGATCGCGGTGCCGACCGAGATCTCGTCGGGCGAGAGCGTCGAGCTGGTGTGGAGCGCGCTGGGCGGCACCAACGTCAGCGTCAAGGACAGCAGCGGGATGACGGTCTCCACCGCCGAGTCGGGCACCACCAGCGCCACCCCCGAGAAGACCACCACCTGGACGCTGCGCGCCGACGGCTCGACCGGGATGCTGAGCGCGACCGCGCGGGTGACGGTGCGGCCGGTGATCAAGGAGTTCAGCGCCTCGCCGCCTGCCGCCCGCCAGGGGCAGAAGATTCAGCTGCAGTGGCGCACCGCCGGAGCCGACGGGGTGGTGGTGAAGGAGGCCACCTTCGGCACGCTGGTCACCACCGCGACCGACGTCGTCAGCGGGACGTACGCGTTCAGTGTGCCCAGCGACTTCGACGGCCCCTCGGACGGCGGCACCCTGCCCGACGGAGGGACGATCGTCGCCCGCCCGGTGCCGGACAACTTCCCGCTGCGCTTCACCCTCACCGCGAGATCCAACTCGCCGATGCAGGAGGTCTCGGCCGCACTCGACTCGGTGGTGCGCGACGGCCCGGTGATCAACACCTTCGACGCGCCCACCGCCGTCACCGAGAACAAGCCGTTCACCCTCAAGTGGAGCGTCAGCGCCTTCCGCACCCAGATCCTGCTCGAGGGAGCGCCGATCTTCGCCACCGTGCCGCCGGCGATCGCCAGCAGCACCCTCACCCTGCCGGGGATCTCCGCCGACACCACCGTGACCCTGGTGGCGTACGACTACCTCGGGCTGAAGGTCTCGCAGTCGAAGCTGATCAAGGCGGTCAAGGCGCCGAAGGTGGTGACCTTCACCCTCCCCACCACGGTGGCGACCGCGGGCGGCTCGGCGAGCGCGGCGTGGACCACCACCAACGCCAGCGTGCTGGTGCTGCGGATCAAGAACGGCCCGGCGGTGTTCACCACCTCGACCGCGGCGATGGTCAC
>JAGSPQ010000915.1 GCA_018262385.1 Myxococcaceae bacterium
CAAGCGTCAGGAGCGGACCATCTCGGATCAGATGGCCGAGCTCGATCGCCGCAACCAGGAGCTCGACTCGTTCGCCTCTCGCGTCGCGCACGATCTGATCTCTCCCCTCTCACCGCTCAAGGGCTACCTCACCCTCGCCCGCCGGCAGTCGGATGACGCGACGATCAAAGAACTGCTCGCCCAGGCCGAGTCCTCGACCGCGCGGATGAGCGAGCTGGTCGACGCGCTGCTGCGCTTCTGCCGCGCCGGCAAGCCGAGCGAGCGCAGCAGCGGCGAGCTCGACACCGCGGTGACCACCATCCTGCTCGAGCAGAGCCAGGCAGCCGCCGCGCTGGGGGTTCAGCTCGAGCGCCACCTCGCGCCCAACGTCCAGGTCCAGTGCGCGACCACCTTGCTGCAGTCGATCGCCCAGAACGTGCTGTCGAACGCGGTGAAGTACACCGCCGGCAGTCCCTCGGCGCGGGTGACGGTGCGGGTCAGCAGCGAGAAGGGCCACGCGCTGCTCGACGTCACCGACAACGGCCCGGGGATGAGCGAGGAGTCGCGCCAGCGGCTCTTCACTCCCTTCTTCCGCGCCCCCGAGGCGCGCGCCCAGCCGGGGTACGGGTTGGGGCTGGCCACCACCAAGCGGCTGGTCGAGGCGCACGGCGGCACGATCGAAGTGAAGACCGTGGTGGGAGTCGGCACCCAGGTCTCGGTGCGGCTGCCGCTGGCCGATCGGCCGGCCACCCTTGACGCTCCGCGGGTGAATGCGGCGGCATGAGCGCGCTGAAGCCGAGAATCCTCACCGTCGACGATGATCCGCACGCGCTGGATCTGCTCCAGCGGTTGCTCGGCACGATGGGCCAGGTGGATCAGGCCTCGAACGCAAAGGACGCGGTGGCGCTGCTGGCCGGGGCGACCGCCTTCGACCTGGTGCTCACCGACATGGCAATGCCGGATCCGGGCGATGGGCTGCTGGTGCTCAACGCCTCGCGCGAGCACCAGCCCGAGACGCCGGTGGTGATCGTCACCGCCTACGGGAACATCGAGGGGGCGCTCGACACCATTCAGCAGGGCGCGTTCGACTACCTCTCCAAGCCGTTCGACGTCGACGCGATCGTCCGGGTCGCGCGGCGGGCGCTGGATCAGAAGCGGCTGGTGGCCGAGAACCGCAACCTGCGCCAGCAGGTGAAGCAGGCCCGGCTGGTGGGCCGCAGCTCGGCGCTGCTCGAGGTCTACAAGCAGGTGGCGCGCGCGGCGCCCACTTCCGTCCCGGTGCTGATCACCGGAGAGACGGGCACCGGCAAGGAGCAGGTCGCCCGCGCCTTGCACGAGCGCAGCGACCGCGCCGCCGGGCCGTTCATCCCGGTCGACTGCGGGGCGATCGCCGAGTCGCTGATGGAGTCGGAGCTGTTCGGCCACGCCCGCGGGGCCTTCACCGGCGCCACCGGCGCGCGGCGCGGGTTGTTCGAAGAGGCCTCGGGCGGCACCCTGTTTCTCGACGAGATCGGCGACGTCGGCCCGAAGATCCAGTCGCAGCTGCTGCGGGCGCTCCAGGAAGGAGAGATTCGCCGGGTGGGTGAGAGCGCGGCGGTGAAGGTCGACGTCCGCGTCGTCGCCGCCACCAACAAAGACCTCTCGGCGCTGGCGAGCGAAGGGAAGTTCCGCGCGGATCTGCTCTATCGGCTCGACGTGGTGCGGCTGCACCTGCCGCCGCTGCGCGAGCGCCGCGAAGACATTCCGCTGCTGGTCGAGCACTTCGCCTCCCACCACGCCCGCGGCGGCGCCCGCCCGGTGGTGACCAAGGAAGCGCTCGAGCGGCTGATGAACTACGACTGGCCGGGCAACGTGCGGCAGCTGGAGAACGTGGTCGCCCGCGCGCTCGCCCTCAACGCCACCGGAGTGGTCGGGCCCGGCGACTTCCCCGCGCCGATCGGAGATCGCCCCGCCAAAGTCTCCGGCCTGGCCGGCGACAGCCCGACCCTCGCCGAGCTCTCCCGCCGCTACGCCGCCGCGGTGCTGCAGCAGGTGGGTGGGAACAAGTCCGAGGCGGCGCGGCTCTTGGGCGTCGACCGGAAGACCCTCTACAAGCTGCTGGGCCCCGGCGTAGAAACCGAAGCGGAATGACGGGGCTCGACAGCGGCGGCCGGTACTCCGAGCTGGTGCTCGCCTCGACCTCTCCTGCCCGCCACGCGCTGCTCACCGGGCTCGGGCTGCCGTTCCGCTGCGAGGCGCCCGGAGTGGACGAGACGGTGCCGCCGGGAATGACGCCGGCCCAGGCGGTGGGGATCCTCGCCGAGCGCAAAGCGCGCGCGGTGTGGACCCGGTTTCCCCACGCGCTGGTGATCGGCTCGGATCAGCTGGTCGGGCTCGAGGGGCGCGCGCTCGGCAAGGCGCCCGACGCGAAGGCGGCCAGGGCGCAGCTGCAGTCGATGGCGGGGCGCACCCACGAGATCTGCACCGCGGTCTGCGTGGTCGGCCCCGGGTTCTTGAGCAGCGAGGTGGAGGTGGCGCGGCTGACCCTCTGGCCGCTGACCGAGACCGAGCTCGACGGCTACGTCGCCACCGGCGAGTGGCAGGGCTGCGCCGGCAGCTACCGGGTCGAGGGGCGCGGGCAGGCGCTGTTCAAGGAGATCCAGGGAGACCGCACCGGCATTCAGGGGCTGCCGATGACGTTGCTGGTGCGGCTGCTGCGCGAGGCCGGCGTCACCTTCTTCTGAACCTGGCTCGCCCTCGAGGCGTGCGACGCAACTGGCTGAGCGGGCTAGGCTCGTGCGCGTGAACCTCAGCCTGATTCTGGTCGGAGCGGTG
>JAGSPQ010000142.1 GCA_018262385.1 Myxococcaceae bacterium
CCGAGGGTCTGCCTCGGCCTGCGGGTGGGCGCAACGGGGCTGGACGTGATCGCGGAGGGAGCATTCGGTGCCTACGCTCCGATTCTGGGAGCCAGCGCGGCGGACGGCAGCGCCGCAGCGTTCAACGTCGAGCTCCAGCACTTCTCGGTCGCCCTCGGGGCGCGCTACTGGCTCCCGTTCGGGGTTCGGGGCTCCTTCCACCTGTCGATCCTCGCCGGCCTGCAGCGCACCTCGAGCACCGTCTCCCTTCGCGCAGCGCCGCAGACGAAGCTGTCGGACACCGAGCTGGGTCTGCTGATCCGCGCCGGCGGCGGGGTCGGCTACTACCTCGGGATTGGCCGGCTGATCGCGCAGCTGGAGTACACCCTGGCTCCGGTCGGGGGCCTGATCCGCGGCAACCTGGGAGGCGCCGGCCTCTCGCTCGGCTACCTGGCGAGCTTTTGAACCTCGCACGCTTTGCAGAGCAGGGTCCCCGCCGTGCCCTGGAAGACACCGACCTACCTCGGGCCAATGCCCCGGAAGATCGCCTCGAAGCGCGGGGCACGGTTGGTGGAATGAGTCCCCTTTCCGTCCCGTGGTCCTCGCTGGAGGAGTTCGCATGAAGCGGTGCCAGGTCGGTCCGGTCCAGTTGGGGCTGGTGGTCGCGGTGCTCGTCTCGGGCTGCAGCTGCAGCAACATCGTCGTCGCCTGGCCTGACAGCGGAGCGGGCGGCGGCGGAGGCACGTCGTCCGACGGGGGGATGGGGGGCGGCGCAGGCGGCGGCGGCGGCGGCGGCGGCATCGACCCTGACGGAGGCGCGTGCCTCGACCGCGACGCAGACGGGTTCGGAGTCGGCAACTGCCTCGGGCCCGACTGCGACGACAGCGACCCGCAGATCACCACCGACGGAGTGGTCCGCTGCTTCAGCCTGGACGCCGGCGTCGTCCCCGACGGTGGCGCGTGCAAGGCGGGCAGCGCCACCTGCAAGGCCGGGGTGGTCGGCCTGTGCATGAACGAGGTGGGCCCCAGCCGGGAGCAGTGCAACGGCCTCGACGACGACTGCAACGGCGCGATCGACGACGGCGTCCCGGCGGTGGTCTGCTACGAGGGCCCGCCCGCCTCGCTCGACGCCGGCACCAGCGCGACCTGCCGCAGCGGCCTCTCCACCTGCATCAAAGGCGGCTACGGCCTGTGCGTCGGAGCGGTGGTGCCCACCGCAGAGGTGTGCGCCAACGGGAAGGACGACAACTGCAACGGCCAGAAAGACGAGCCGCCGTGCGCCGAGGGCACCTACGTGTGTGCCGGCTGCACCGGCGCGAAGGACACCAACCCGGGAACCCAGAATTCCCCGGTGGCGACGATCGGTCAGGGGATCAAGAACGCGGTCGCGCTCGGGACGTCCACCGTGTTCGTCGCGGGCGTGGTCGCGGGGGTGCAGCAGACCTACTCGGAGGACGTCATCATTCCGAACGGGGTGGTCGTTCAGGGCCGGTGGGCGGTGATCTCCTCTTCCGGGAACAACGCCTGGGCGCGCACTGCCGACCGGACCTTGCTCACCAACAGCAACTCGACCGGGGTGAAGTTCGCGCCGGGAGCCAGCCGCTCGTCCGGCCTCGACGGCCTGGCGATTCAAGCCGCGCCCAGCAGCAGCCGGGTGGTCGGGATCTCGATCGTCAACGCCAGCCCGTTGCTGAAGGACTTCGCGGTGCTCTCCACCAACCTGAGCGCCACGCCTCCCTCGGAGAACATCGGGGTGCTCGTCACCGGGACCCCGCTGATCGCTGCCTTTCCCAGGCTGGAAGGCACGGCCACCACGCGCTGCGAGATCGGCACGGGCCTGGCGACGGTCGCGTCGGTGGGGATTCGGGTCACCAACGCGCGCTTCGAGGGGCAGTACCTCGACGTGAACGCGGGCCCGGGCGGACCTGGGGTGAGCAGCGCGGTGCACCTGCTCAACGCGCCGCAGTCGGAACTCAGAGATGCTGAGCTCCACGCCGGCCTCGCCTCCAGCTGCATCGGCTTCTTCGCGCAGGGAAACTCAGGGGGAGTGGTCGTCCAGAACGTGAACGCCACCGGCTGCCCGCCGCCGGGAGCCGGGGCACCCGCAGGGCTGACTGGAGTCGGAATCGCCTTCGAGGCCTGCCCGATGGTGACCAATGGCGCCAACCCGCTGGTGAAGAACTCGTATGGGCGGGGCGGCACGACGGCCGGCCCGAAGAGCCTCGCGATGGGCGCCGCGGCCGTCGACGGCTGCCACGTCAACTTCGCCGGCAACACGCTCATCGGCGGCCAGTCGGACGGGGTGAACATCCCCGAGACCGAGATTGGGCTGCACTGCGGCTACCAGGGGCTGGTCAACATGGTGGGCAAAGACTCCGCCTGCCGCGCCACGTCGAACACCATCAGCGCAGGCTCCGCCCCGTCACCGACCGCGGTGGGGATGAACTGCCAGGGCTCGTGCGAGGCCAAGACGTTGGCCTGCACCGGGGCATGCGAGCTGATCTCCGAGAACTCGATCGTGGCTCCGCTCGGAACGATGATGATCCACCTGTCGATCGTCAACAGCGCGCCCCTGGTCTCCCTCAACCGGATCGGCCCAGGCCCGAGCCCGGTCATCGCGACCAACTGCGGCAACAACGGCTCGGTGATCGCGGTGAGTCTCGACAGCTCGAACGGGGTGCTGGTCAACAACATGATCACCGGCGGGCCGTGCCAGCTCGCGGTCGGGATCAGCCAACTCAATCGCCTGCGCGCCGGGGACAGCTCGGTCCCCGCTCCGACGGTGCACTTCAACACCATCGTCGCTTCGGGCTCGGGGCTCAGTCCGGCCGGGGCGACCAGCATCGGCCTCCAGCTGGGCAGCACCCTGGCGGTGCCGGCGGTCCCCAGGGGCATCTACCGCAGCAACATCCTCGTCGCCGGGCCGGTGTCGGGCCAGAACGCGCTCGAGATCGTGGTCCGCGAGGCCGACGTCAGATCCGATCCGGCGACCTTCTGGAACAACCTGCTCAATGTGCCGGGGGCGCTGTTCCCCACGCTCTACCTGAACGAGGGCGGCAACCCGATCCTCAGCGAGGCGGGAGTGAACGCGATGGGTGACATCAGCTCGCAGGGAAACCTGCACGCGGTGCCTGGCTTCTTCGGCCCGGCGGTCGGCGACTACCACCTCACCGGCGCGTCGCCGGCGCGGGGTGCCGCGAGTGTCATCGCAGTTCCGGCGACCGACTACGACGGCCAGCCCCGCCCCAACCCGGCCGGTGGCAACCCGGACATCGGCGCCGACGAGGTGCCTTAGGCCCGCCGGTTCACGGCCTGGGGAGGCCGGTGAACTTCTTCGCCTCGGCGATCACGTCGTCGGTGCCGGTGTGCAGCCCGACCCAGCTGGCGGTGTTCTCGGTGCGGGCCCAGAGGTCTCCCGAGCCGCTCTTGCCCAGCTCGAGGAAGCCCTTGGCCGAGCCGCGCGCGAGGTAGTCGATGCGCAGCTCGACCTTCGGCGCGCCGGACTTCGGCAGCTCGCCCTTGCCGAGCACCTCGGTGACGATCAGCCGGTTCCAGACCTTGTCGTGCCAGTTGCGCACCAGGTCGTCCGGCTTGTCGGGCGTCGCCTTCGGAGCGACCTTCATCGTCTGCGGAATCTCGGCGTCCTTCTGCAGGTAGGGGTGCTGCTGGCGGTCGTAGCCGATCACGAACTCGTCGAAGTCGGGGGCGCGGAAGGCGTGCAGCCGCCGGTCGATCAGCGCCTGGGACGCAGGCTCGAGCTCGCTCAGCAGCGAGCCGGTGAGCAGGTAGACCGCGCCGTCTTTCTCGTCGCGCAGGTAGGTGCCGATCATCCCCGCCTGGGGGTTGCTGACCACGAAGAGGTGGGGCTGGCCGGAGACGGTGATGGTCAGCTTGCGCAGGCTGCCCTCGAGGCCGAGCTCCTTCTGCTTCTCGGCGGCCAGCTTGCCCAGCGCGCGCACCGCCTCGAAGGGAGTGAACCGCAGCCGCAGCGCGTCGGCGCGCTCGTTGCCCCGCAGCTCGCGGGGCGGGTCGAGCGGCGCGGGCTTGGTCTCCGGGGTCGAGCCGCCGTCGGCCTCGTTGATCGCGAAGGCGCCCCCGTCGGCCTGGAGCGCGTTCGGGGGCGCCAGCCGGGTCAGCAGCGAGGGCAGCGTCTCCTGCCGCAGCCAGACCGCCTTCTCGCCCTCGGGCTGGAACACCTCGAGCACCCGGCTGCCGTCCTCGTAGCGGATCTTCCCCAGGGTCGCCCTGGTCGCCTCGAGCACGGTGACGTTGTCGTTGCCGTCCGACTCCTTCGGGCGCTGCCAGGTGACGTAGGCGGCGAGGAGCCCGGCGACGGCGAGCGCTCCGTTGACTGCGGCAGAGCTGGCTTTCATCGCACGATCTCCTTCTTGCGGCGGCGGAAGACCAGCCCGGCGCCGAGCACTCCCACCGGCCCGAGGAAGGTGGTGGTCCAGAACCAGACCTTGTCCTGGGTGGTGGTGCGGCTGATCGCCACGTCGGTCTCCTGGTTGACGATCCCCTGCAGCTGCTCGTCTCCGAACAACCACTTCAGCCCGTCGACGATCAGGTACCCGTTGCCCTTGCTGACCCCGAGCACCTCGTCGGCGATCGCGTCCGAGTCGGAGATCACCAGCGCCCGCAGCTCGTCCTCGACCCGGGTGCTGCCGGTCTTCCGGCGGGTGACCGCGGCCACCACCCCGTAGGCCTTGCGGACCTCGGGCGGCACGTCGGCCTGAAAGTTCCGGTTGAGATCATTCCAGGTGGCGGACTCGGCGCGCACCGCGAAGTCGATCGACAGCTCGCCCGGGTGGGTGGGGAGCTCGTCGAGGATCCCGGCGCCGTTGAAGAACACCGGGAAGCCGCTGCGGCCGTTGGTGGTGACCGCCGGGTGCGAGCTGTAGCTCTTGGTGCCGATGATCCCCCGGTCGCTGACGGTGTACGTCTTGCGCGCGTAGGCGACGTCGTTGGCGAGGATCACCGAGGTGAGCTTCAGCCCCATCGGCTGGAGCAGCTCGTCGAAGCCGACGCCGGCCTCGGGGTCGAGCGCGAGGACCAGCTTCCCGCCGCGCTTGCCGAACTCGGCCAGCGCCCGGGCCTCCGGCTCCTGGAACGGCGCGGTCGGGCCGAGCACCAGCACCGCCGCCGCGTCCTTCGGCACTTCCTGCCCGAGGCCCTCGGCGCCCGACAGCTGCTTCAGCTCGTAGTTCTGCGCCTTCAGCTCGCCGTAGAGCAGCGAGATCGCCGCCCGCTGGTCGGCCCCGCCCAGCGGCTCCTGGGTGCGCTCGCCGTGGCCGGCGGTCAGGTAGATGGTCTTCTTCGATTTGGCGACCATCAACAGCCGCTTCTGCACGTCCTGGTCGAGGCCGCGCAGCTGGGTCTTGGCCTTCTCCAGCTCGGTGCCGAGGTAGATCGATTCGTGGCGGGCGCCCTTCGACAGCACCACCACCCCGTTGCCGCTGACTCCGAACTCCTTCGCGCGCACAGGCTCGAGCGCGTGATCGAGGATCAGCACCTTGAGCTGCGGCGCGTCCTTCTTCAGATCGTCGAAGTAGGTCTGCACCTGCTCGGAGACCTCGTTCGCGGGCGGGAAGAACATCGCCGCGGTCACCGGCTCGTCCAGGCTCTGCGCCAGCCGCCGGGTCGCTTCGCCGGGCTTGGTGGTGCGGAAGTAGGAGAAGTCGACCTTGGCGTCGCGCTCGGTGGCGACGTAGAGCGCGGCGGTCGCGAAGGTGAGCAGCGCCGCGGTGCCCAGGCCCGAGAAGAGCGCGTCGCGGATCCGGCCGACCTCGACGGTGGGCGCCTTCGCCATCGCGGCGTAGGCCAGTTCCATCAGGACGATCGGGAACACCGCGGCGGCCATCACCGCCGGCCACAGCGCGCTCAGCGCTCCGGACAGCTTCGGGCTTGCGGCCGAGAGCAGCGCGCCATCGAGCTTCGCCAGCGCGTCGGACTGCGCGAAGTACATCGCCACCGCGGCGAGGCCGACCACCTGCAGGCCGAGCAGCGCGTTCTCGACCTGGGCGGCGCCGGGCCTGGCGGTTCGGGCGCGGAGCAACCGCCAGAGAGTGGCCGCCACCGTCAGGCCGGCGCCGATCCACGAGAGCGCCACCCGGCCGGTGCCGGCTTCGAACACCCGCTCGCCGACCCAGAGCCCCAGCAGCCCGAGCGCGAAGAGGATCGCGACGGGGAAGGAAGCGCGCTTCATCGCCACCTCCGGGCTTCGAGCACGCGGGTGGCGGCGAACAGGCAGGCCCAGGTGACGAGGACGAAGTACGCGACGTGGCGCAGGTGGACCAGGCCCTGCTCGAACGGCTTGAAGTGGATGTACCAGGCCAGGCCGGTGATCGCCTCGGTGAGCGGGCGGTCGGTGACGCGGGCGAGCAGCCAGCAGACGGTGAGGACCAGCAGCATCACCCCGGTGAGCACCGCGGCGATCACCTGGCTCCGGGTGAGCGCCGAGCCGAAGGTGCCGACCGCCAGGCTCAAGCTGCCGACCAGCAGCAGCCCGAAGTAACCGGCGAGCAGGTGGCCGAAGGAGACCTTGCCGTACGCCATCACCAGCAGCGGCATGTAGAGGGTGCAGAAGAGGAAGATCGCGAGGAAGCCGAGGGCCGAGAGGTACTTGCCGGCCACGATCTGCCAGTCGCGCACCGGCGAGCTGTAGAGCAGCTGGAGGGTTCCGGTCTGCCGCTCTTCGGCGAGCAGGCGCATCGAGAGGAAGAGCGCGCAGAGCATGGTGAAGCCGCTCGAGTAGAAGAAGAAGTCGCCCAGCACCTCCGAGCTCTTCTTGGCGGTGCCGGCCATCGCGAAGGCGTTGAAGCACAGCCCGTCGACGAACAGCATCACCGCGATGATCACGTAGCCGCTCATCGTGCGCATGTAGGCGGCGAGCTCGCGCCGGGCGATCAGCAGAACGGTGCTCATGACGCCTTTCCTCCGGTGAGCTTCATGAAGATGTTCTCGAGCCGGCCGTGGGCCTTGTCGACGCGCAGCACGTCGATGTTGGCGGCGACCAGCGCCTTGACCAGTGCGGGCCGCAGCTCGGGCGAGGCGTCGACCCGCAGCGAGGCGAGCTCTCCTTCGAGGCGCAGCAGCTGGCCGCCGGTGACGCCTTCGACCTTCTGCAGCGCATCGAGGGCCGCCTGGGCGGAGCCGCGGACGTCGAGCTCGACCGCTCCGCCGCCGCCGAGCTTCTTCGCCAGCTCGTCCTCGGTGCCCTGGGCGACGATCTCGCCGCCCTGGATCACCAGCAGCCGGTCACAGACCTGAGAGATCTCGGAGAGGATGTGGCTCGAGACCAGCACGGTGTGCTCGCCCTTGAGCTGGCGGATCAGGTTGCGCATCTCGACGATCTGCACCGGGTCGAGGCCACCGGTCGGCTCGTCGAGGATCAGCAGCTTCGGCTTGTGGACCAGCGCCTGGGCGACGCCGACCCGCTGGCGGTAGCCGTGGCTGAGCGAGGAGATCGGCTGCTCGTCCATCGCCTCGAGCGAGGTCTTCTTCTCGGCTTCGATCACGTGGCTGCGGGCGCTCGCGGCCGGCACGCCCCGCAGGCGGGCGACGAAGTCGAGGTACCCGCCCACCGTCATCTCGTCGTAGAGCGGCGGCACGTCGGGGAGAAAGCCGATCCGCTTGCGGATCTCGTGGGGCTGAGCGCCGCCGAGCACCTTCAAGGTGGTGCTCTTGCCGGCGCCGTTGAGGCCGAGGAAACCGATCACCTCACCCTTCTCGATGTTGAACGAGAGGTCGCGAATTGCCGCGTGTTCCCCGTAGTACTTGGTGAGACCCTCGACGTGGATCATTGGCTGGCTTCCATTGGAAATGGGCTTGGGTGTCAAGGCTTCTTCGGCCACGCGGCAGCGGCGATCGTCGCGAGCGCGAGCAGCACGGTGGTCAGCCCCGAAGCCTCGGGACCAAAGTCGCCGCCGGAGAAAAATCCGCTCGTCTGCACGGTGCCCGCGAACAACGAAGCACCCGGTTTGATTCCGCTGACCGGCTGGCCGAGCACGAATCCCTCGAACCAGTTCCAGGAGGCGTGGGCGCCGATCGAGGTCCAGAGGCTGGTGCGGATCGCGAGCACTCCGAACCAGAGGCCGACGAGGGCGACGTTCAGCGCAGCGATCGGGGAGGCGCTGGGGTTGAGCAGGTGCATCACTCCGAAGGCGCTGCCGGTGAGCGCGCCGGCGAGCCACGGCCGGGTGCCGAGCGCGAGCTGCCGCATTACCACCCCGCGCAGCAGCAGCTCTTCGCCGATCGAGGTGGGGACGAGGATCAACGCGTGGGTCGCGGCGGCGAGGGCGAGCGCGCCGAGGGGGCCGGCGTAGAGGTGGAGCGTGCCGTGGCCCGCGGCGACCGGGATCACCACTGCCAGGGTCACCACTGCCGCGCCGAGGCCGAGGCCGACCAGGGTGTGGGAGAGCGCCCGGTGGCGGGGCAGCCCGACTTCGGCTTTGAGCGCGAGGGCGCAGATCAGGCTGGCGAAGCCCGCGGCGGCGAGCATCACCGCGGTGGTGAAGAACAGCCGGCCGTCGTCGAGCGAGAGCGGGCTGCGCGGCTCGAGCCCGAGGATTGCGACCGCGGCACTGCCGACGAAGTAGCTGAACCCGGCGAGGGCGGCGAAGACGAAGATCACCCAGCCGCTGCGCAGCTTGCCGGTCGCGTCGTTGAGGAGGATCCCCACGGGGGTCGATTACTTCAGCGCGCGGGGCGGCGCCTGCTCCGAGTTGGGTCGGTTCGGCGTCCGGAAGACGAAGCGGGAGTGCGCGCCTGCCCGCGCGAAATTGGCCAATTGGACGAAGTGCGCTGCGCCGCGCGGTTGCGCGCGGGCGTCTCGTCAGTGTTCCGAAGCCCGCGCCTGCTCTCACCTCCGCGTAATTGCGCGCTTTCTCGCGCCCCGCCGGAACTTTAGCGGGCACCCCTGACAGGCCCTCCCCCACTGGCCGATCGACCCCGGAGCACGGGAGCACGGGGTGCCTGGAGC
>JAGSPQ010000143.1 GCA_018262385.1 Myxococcaceae bacterium
CGGGCGTCGGCCGAGGCCTGGTTCACCGAGCGCGGGGTGAAGGTCCCGGCCCAGTTCGCGGCCGCGATCCTGCCCGGCCTCGAGGGCTGAGCGCCAAGGAGCGTCACTCGGCGCCGAGCACCCAGCCGAGCACCGCCCCCACCGCCGCCACTCCTGCGACTGCGAACGCCACGTCGGCCGCGATCGCGTGGGTCCGCGCGGCGTCGCCGAGCTTGTGGAAGTCGGACTCGAAGTAGGCGGCGTTGGCGCGGGTCTCGAGCGAACGGGAGTTGGCGCCCAGCCCGACGCCGACCCCGGCGGAGATCACCGCCACCACCCCGAGCGCGATCGGCACCGGCCGGCGCTGCAGCAGGCTCGGCCGCTCGACTTCCGGGACGGCGGGCGGCGGGCGGGGAGTGGGGGTCAGCTTCGGCTCCGCTTCCACCCGCGGCTCGTCCGGGCGGGGCTCGGGTGGGCGGGGCTCGGGCTCTTTCTCCCCCTTCACCACCGGCGGCTCCTTCGGCATGTCGAGATCCTCGGTCGGCATCGGCGGGGGAGGCGCCTTGAGCTTGCGCTTCACCGCGAGGAAGAAGTCGACCAGCTTCGGGCTGGTGTAGGGCGGCAGCTCGGCGTCCGGGTTCATCCGCAGCGCCAGCCGGAAGCGCTCTTCGGCGTCGCCGCGCTGGTTCAAGTTGTAGTGGCACATCCCGGCGACGAGCTCGATCTCCAGCAGCTCGCTGGCGTCGCTCTGCCACTGGGGCGCCTGGGCGAGCCGCTTGAGGCACTTCTCGAAGTCGAGCTTCTGGGACAGCTCTTTGGCCTGGCTCAGGTACGGGTTGGGCCCTTTCACCGGAGCCGGCACGCCGCTGGGCAGCGGAGGCTCGGCAGCCAGGAGCAGAAGAGCGAGCGCCAGCACCACGTCAGTCGCCCAGTACCACCGAGGGATTGTCGGTGAGCTGCCAATCGAACAGCGTCACCGCCCAGCCCGCGTCGGCGGTGCCGTCGTAGCGGTAGATCCCCAGCCGCAGCTGGTCGGGCACCTCGAGCAGGCCGGCGTCGCCGACCAGGTTGGTCTGCTGCGCCACCTGGCTGCCGTTGATCCACACCCGCCGGTACCCGCTGCGCTGCCAGGCGATCTCGAGCAGGTAGTCGACGTTGGGCTGAAAGCCGCCGTCGGACCAGGTGATGGTGTTGGAGACCGAGCCGGGGGCGAGCATGCCGGCGGCAGAGTAGGTCACCAGCTGGCCCGAGGAGTTGAAGTACAGCTGCAGCAGCGGCTTCCCCCCGGTGGCCAGCCAGAGGAAGCTGGAGTTGGCGGTGAGCTTCAGCGCCGAGGGGATCTGAAACCGGCCGCGGATTCGCCCGTTGCCGGTCGCCGGCAGCCGGCCGCCGTCGGTGTGGTTGGCGGTCGCCCGGTCGTTGGAATCGCTGGCGCCTTTGATCGTCGAGACCACCCGGTTGCCGCGCAGGGTGTCGACCTCGAGGGTGGCGGTGCCGAGCACCGACTGGCCGGTGAAGCCGTGCACGCTCTGCCGCCACAGCGGAGGCGTCCCGCTCCCCCCGCCCCCACCGGCCGAGCCGCCGCCGGTTCCTCCGCCCGTGCCACCGCCGGCGGCGCTGCCTCCCGCCGCGCCTCCGCCCACCCCGCCCCCGGCCGAGCCGCCCCCGCCGTCGCCGCCGCCGCCATCGCCCGCCTCGACGTCGGCGCAGAACCCGGCGAGGCACTCGCGCGGGGCCCGGCAGGGGTGGGTCTCGTCGCAGGCCCGCCCGGGGAGGTTGGGCAGATCCACCCCGCAGGTGGTGAGCGCGAGGAAAGCAGCAGCGAGGAGGAGCACGCGGAACACGACGGCCCAAGCTACCAGCCTTGCCGCCGGATCGCTTCGGTGGCGAGGGGAGACTGCGCTTGGCCTTCCTGCGCACGCGCTGGGCGGCTAAAAGGCCCGCGTGCTCATCGACACCCTCAAGAAGGGCTTGCGCTCCTGGACCACGTCGATGATGGGCGAGCAGGTCGACGAGAAGATCGCCGCGCTCAGCCGGTCGGAGAACGAGTACGGGGTCGACCCGTTCGGCTTCTCGCTCGACTACTCGCTCTCGGCGGTGGCGCCGATCATCTGGCTCTACAAGCACTACCACCGGGTCGAGACCTTCGGGATCGAGAAGGTCCCCCGCGGCCGGGTGCTGCTGGTCTCCAACCACTCGGGCCAGCTGCCGATGGACGGCGCGATGATCGGCGCCTCGATGCTGCTCAAGGCCGACCCGCCGCGCTCGATGCGGGCGATGGTCGAGAAGTGGATGCCGACCCTGCCGTGGGTGAGCACCTTCATGGCGCGGGTGGGGCAGATCGTCGGCACGCCCGAGAACTGCCGCCGGCTGCTGGAGAACGAGGAGGCGATCCTGGTCTTTCCGGAAGGGACCCGCGGCCTGAACAAGCTGTGGCCCAAGCGCTACCAGCTGCAGGAGTTCGGCCTGGGCTTCATGCGGCTGGCGCTCGAGACCAACACCCCGATCGTCCCGGTGGCGGTGATCGGCGCCGAGGAGCAGGCGCCCTCGATGATGAACCTGAAGCCGATGGCGAAGCTGCTCGGGTTTCCCTCGTTCCCGATCACTCCCACCGGCCTGCCGTTTCCGCTGCCGACCCGCTACCGGATCTACTTCGGCGACCCGCTGTTCTTCACCGGGCGCGCGGACGACGAGGACGCGGAGCTGGAGAAGAAGGTGAAGGTGGTCCGCGCGGCCATTCAATCGATGCTCGACGCCGGGATCCGGGCGCGAAAGCACGTGTTCTGGTGACCGACAAGAACCAGCGGCCGGCGGTGGTTCTGACCGGGATCAGCGGCAACCTGGGGCGCTGCCTCACCAAGCTGCTGCACAAGGAAGAGCGGATCATCGGCATCGATCGCCGTCCGTTCGTCGGCAAGCCGAAGGACGTCGAGATGGTGCAGGGCGATCTTCGCAAGAAGAAGATCGAGGACGTCTTCCGCCGCAACCAGGTGAAGGCGGTGGTGCACATGGGGATCCTCCATGACCCGCGGATGAGCGCGGAGGATCACCACAGCTTCAACGTGCTCGGCACCACCCGGGTGCTCGACTGCGCGGCGCGCTTCGGAGTGAAGAAGCTGGTCGTCCTCTCCAGCGCCGACGTCTACGGCCCCAGCCCCGACAACAGCAACTTCCTCACCGAAGAGGCGCCGTTGATGGCGGCCAGCCGCTTCCCCAGCGTGCGCGACCTGATCGAGGTCGACATGCTCGCCCACGGCTTCTTCTGGCGGCACCCGGCGGTGGAGACGGTGGTGCTGCGGCCGGTGCACATCGTCGGGCCGACGATCAAGAACGCCCCCTCCAACTACCTGCGCAACCGGCGGCCGTGGAAGCTGGCCGGGTTCGATCCGATGGTGCAGCTGATCCACATGGAGGACGTCGCCCGGGCGCTGGCCGAGGCGCTCACAGAAGGGCGCAAGGGCGTCTACAACGTGGTCGGCCCCGGCGCGGTGCCGCTGTCGGCGCTCTTCAAGGAGCTCGGGGCCCGGCCGCTCGCCATCCCCCATCCGCTCGCCCGGCCGATTCTCGGGGCACTGTTCAAATACCGCCTGGCCAGCTTTCCGCCCGAGGAGCTCGACCACATCCAGTTCCTCTGCATGGTGGACGGCGAGCGCTGGGCGAAGGAGACCCACTGGCAGCCGGCCCACTCGATGCGGGAGACGATCCGCTCGGTGTTGGGTGAATAACTGACAGCGACGTCGTGGGTGAGATCCACCTACATCCCCGGTTTGATTCGCCAACCCACCTGAATCGCTCGATTTGAGCACCAGGGGCGTCATGGCACCCAGATTGCTCTAGTGATGATTCGGTAAGGGGGTTCCATTGGGGAACACCCGACGCCCGTCGCCTCGGCCGGCCCCGAGACGACGGGCGGTTTTTTTTTGGGGGGTGGGGAAGGCGCTTCGCTAGAGCTTCAGCTCGCTCGCGAAAGGCCCCCCGTCCTGGCTGTCCAGCTTCCACGCCTTGTCCTTCCAGATCCAGTTGCTGGTGACGGTCGAGTCCTCCTCGGAGGCCGACGGGAGCCGGTACCACTTGATGTGGGAGACGGCGGCGGCCTTCAGCAGGTCGAGCGAGATCTTCGCGTCCTGCAGCTCGTAGTCGGTGATGTAGAGGTCCCGTTCGTCCTTCATCGCCTTGCGGGCCTGCATGAAGGCGTCTTTCTTCTCCGGCACCAGCAGCTCGCCGATCGTCTGAAAGTCCTTCCACCGTGCCGCCTGGTGAAAGGCCTCGATCGTCGGTTTGAGCAGCTCGATGTCGCCCTTGGGGACGGTCGCGCAACCTAAAAAACAAACTGGAAAAATCAGCAGCAGAGAACGCTTCATGGCGCGGGACGGTAGCACCCGTGGTTGGTAAGGTCCGCATTCCGCATGTCCCGGTCGGTCGTCGAGAAATACTCCCAGATCCTTGCGCAGGACCCTGCGTCGACCGCATTCGTCGAGTTGGCGAAGGCGTTCATCGACAAAGGCGATCACTCCCGCGCGATCGAGATCTGCCAGCAGGGGCTGGGGCACCACCCGAAGTCGGTGGTCGGCCGGGTGATGTGGGGCAAGGCGCTGATCAACCTCGGCAAGGCCAGCGAGGCGATGAACCAGTTCGACCTCGCGGTGAACATCGATCGCGACAACGCCCAGGCCTACAACCTGATCGGCGAGGTGCTGCTGCGCAAGGGGCTCTATCGCAGCGCGCTGCCGATTCTGCGCAAGGCGGCGACGCTCCAGCCGAATGACGGGCGGGTGAAGCAGTGGCTGGAGCAGACCCGCTCGGCGCTGGCGGGTGGGCCGGCGCCGATCCTCGGGGACGAGAGCGCGCTCACCGAGTCGACCGACCTGCCGCCTCCGCCCGCCGACAGCGATCCGCAGGCGACGGTGGTGATGACCGCGCTGCCGGATCCGGCGAAGAAGCCGGCGAAGGTCGTCGACGACTCGGCGATGCCGACGGTGGTGACGGTCGCCTACACCCCGGGAAGCACCTCGGGGCCGCTCGACGCGCCGGGCACCGACCCGGCCAACGCGCCGTCGGTGCAGACCGACCTGCCGCTGATTTCCGCCGAGGTCGAGCCGAAGACCGAGGCGCACGACGTGGGCCGCGCCTCGGCGACCCAGGAGCTGCCCGCCACCAACCCGCTGGCGCCGATCACCGCCGACGATTCGGATCCCTTCGCGAGCGTCCCCAGGCGCACCCAGACCGGCGAGGACGTGATCCGCGGGCTGACCAGCACCTTCGACGCGCTGGCCAACGGCGGCGGCGACGCGGCCGATCCGTTCGCCGCCTTCCCCCCTGCCGGCCCGGTGGGCTCCGTGGCGGTGGGGAAGAAGGCGCCGGAAGAGCCGACGATCATCCCCTCGCAGGAGCTGCTGAAGAAGGACGAGGAGGTTCGCTTCGCGGCGCCGCCGAGCGCGGGCGGGCTGCTGGAGGACGTGGTCTCGGCGCAGAACGAGATTCCGACCTCGGAAACGCACCTGCCCCAGCGCCAGCCGGCCCCGGCCCCGGCCGCGCGCGCGCCGAAGAAGGGCTCGGGCGGGTTGCTGGACGAGATCCCCGACATGCCCGAGCCGATGTCTTCGCTCGAGGTGCCGAAGGTCGAGATGAACACCCAGGCGACCGAGGCGATCGCCAAGGAGTACGAGCGGGAGCTGCGGGCCAAGCTCGCCGCCAAGACCTCGAAGAAGACCTTCCTCCAGAAGCACGGGTTGAAGATCGGCGTCTCGCTGGGGCTGCTGGTGATCGTCGGCGGCCTGACCGGCAGCTTCGTCGTCACCCGCCACCGGAACTCGGGCAAGGACCTCGCCACCGCGCTGGGCGAAGGCCGCGGCTTCGCCAACGCCGACACCCGCGAGCTCTACGGCAGCGCGCTGAAGTCGCTGGAGGCCGCGGCCTCGATGGACTCCGGGAGCGCCGAGGTCTGGGCGCTGACCGCTTACGCCCGCGCGATGCTCTACGCCGAGCACACCCGCGCGCAGCCGGACAAGGCGGCGGCGATCGCGGCGCTGAGCCGCTCGGGAGTGCGCGACGCCTACCCCGAGCTGGCGCTGCTGGTCGACTGGCTGGTCTCGGACGGCGCGGCCGAGCGGAAGGCGCAGCTGATGTCGAGCCAGATCGAGAAGAGCGAGGTGCACGCCGAGGCGGGCCGGCTGCTGCTGGGCGAAGGGAAGATGGACGAGGCCTACAAGCGGCTCGAGCGGGCGGTCGCGCTGCTGCCGACCAACGTGCGCGCGCTGGTGGCGCTGGGCGAGTACTACGTCGCGCAAGAGGACTACGAGGCGGCGGTGAAGGTGTTGACCGAGGCGGCAGCGAAGCTGTCGCCCAACCACCCGATTCGGACCCTGGCGCTGGCGCAGGCGCGGCTGGAGCTGGGAAGAGAGCTGGCCGAGTCGCTCAATGACGTGGCGCAGCTGCCTCCGACCGAGCAGCTGCCGGTGGCGCAGCGCGCGCGGCGGGATCTGCTCCAGGGGCGGCTGCAGTCCGCCAACGGCAAGCACGAGGAGGCGCTGAAGATCCTCACCGACGGCCTGACCACCTACAAAGACAAGGGCTTCGAATTCGAGATGGCGCTCGGCGGCGCGTACCGGGCGGCGGGGCAGATGGAGAAGGCCCAGAAGTCGTTCGAGGGGGCGATCAAGCGCAACTCGAAGAGCGAAGAGGCGAAGGAAGGGCTGGGCCGGGTGCTGCTCGCCCGCAGCCGCGAGCGCGAGCTGATCGCCGACAAGCGGCTGGCTCCCGGCTCGGGCCGCAAGGTCTCGCTGGTGCGCGGGATCGCCTACTCGCGGCTGGGCGATTGGAAGAACGCCCGCGCCGAGCTGGCCCGCACCCAGGTGAACGGGAAGTACCCCGCCGAGGCGGCGGTGACGATGGCGGTGAGCGACGCGAGCGAAGAGGGCGGCGAGAAGGCCCTGGCGATGCTCGAGAAGCTGGCCCAGAGCAGCAAGCGCAACAAGGCGACGGTGCAGGTCGCGCTGGCGCGGATCTACATGAAGACCAACGCGCTGGACAAAGCGAAGGCCCACCTCGAGGAGGCGGCGAAGGATCCGCTCGACTACGAGGCCAACGCCACGCTGGGCGAGCTGCTGCTGACGCTGGGGCTTCCCGAGGTCGCGCTCGAGTCGCTGACGAAGGCGGTCGAGCGCAACGGCTCGCACCTGGCCGCGCGGCGGATGCTGGTGCGCACCCTGCTGGTGCTCGGCCGGCTGCCCGAGGCGCTGAAGACGGCCGAGGCGGGGGTGCTCGACAACCCGGACGAGAGCCAGGGCGACTACGCCACCGCGCTCTACTTCAACGGCAAGATCAAAGAGGCCGAGGCGGCGAGCGCGCGGGCGATCAAGGGGGGCGCGAACGAGATCGAGACCTGGCGCACCCGGGCCCGGGTGCAGTTCGCGCTGGCGGATCCGCGCGGGGCGATGAAGTCGCTCGAGGCCGCCAACCGGCTCAACCCGAAGGACCCGGAGACGTTCTGCGAGATCGGCGCCGCGTTCGTGCGGCAGGGGACGTTCGACACCGCGATGGCGGCGTACCAGGCGGCGGCCCGCGAGGATCCGAAGAGCGCCTGCGCGCGGATCGGCCCCTTCCACGCCCGGCCGATCGGCGGCAGGCCGGCGGTGAAGGAGCTCAACGAGTGGGCGAA
>JAGSPQ010000916.1 GCA_018262385.1 Myxococcaceae bacterium
CCCGCTGCCTTCGCCGTCACGAGGAGACTCATCAACACCGCAGCCGTGCGACCGCCACCGGCCCGCTGGAAGAACAGCCAGTTCTTCCGGCCCACAGCCAGGGGGCGCAGGGCCCGCTCCGCCGCGTTGTTCGAGATCGACAGCCGGCCATCCTCGAGGTAGCGCGTCAGCGCTCGCCACTGGTTCCGCGCATACCCGAGCGCTTTGCCGAGCGGGCTCTTCGGCAACACCGTGAGCGCCGCTTGCTCCATCCAGACGCGGAACGCCTCGACGAGCGGGGAAGCCTCTGCCTGGCGCAACTGATGCCGCGCCTCCGGTCCCAGCCCCTGGCGATCCGCTTCGGCCTCGATCCAGAACAGGTCGCGGATGCGATCCACTGCCGCCTTGGCCAGCTCGGGATCAGTAGCCTCGGCGTCGACGAACTTGCGCCGCACGTGCGCCCAGCAGGCGACCTCGGTGGCGGCACCGGGCAGGTACAGCTGATCGTAGCCCTTATAGGCATCAGCCTGGATGAAGCCGCGGTAGTCGCCGAAGACCCGCGCCGGTCCGTCGCGCTCCCGCGACTCGGTGAAGTCGTACCAGTGGCGACCTTGCGGATTGAGATACACCCACACCCGGCCTTTGCGCGGCCCGCCGTCGGCCGCTTGTGCCACCATCACCGGCGTGTCGTCGGTGTGGATGACCGGGGAGGCCAGGATCTCGCGCTTGAGCTCTGCGGAGATCGGCTCCAGGAGCTCCGCGCACCGCGCCATCGACGTGCACAGCACCGAGCGCGAGAGATCAAGTCCCTCCGACTCGTACTTCTGCTCGAGCCGGTAGTACGGCATGTGATGCCCGAACCGCTCGCTGATCACATGGGCCAGGAACCCGGGGCCGAGTAGCCCCTTCTCGATCACCCGCCCGCGCCAGGGCGCCGTCTTCACCGTCTCCGCGCACTGCCGGCACGCGTACTTCTTGCGCACGATCTCGTGGATCACCGCTGTCTCCACCCGCTCGAGCTCGCGCGAGACTTCTTCGGAGAAGGCTTCGAGCTCGCCGCCGCAGCCACAGTGGCGCTCCGTCTCAGGGAACTCGCAGACCGTGCGCACCACGGGGAGATGCCGCGGGAAGTGCTTCCGCCGACCCTTCTTCTTCTGCGGCCGGCGCGGCATCCGCGCTACATCGACCGTGACCGCGCTCGGATGCTCGGCCGCGAGCCGCGTGGCCTCGGCCAGGATCTCTTGGGCGAAGAGCCAGCCCTGCGGCGACCCCTCCTCCCCGGTGAGCTGGACCGAGCGCTTCTCGGAGCAGCGGCCGAAGGCGATCTTGAACAGCACCCGGCAGTCGTGCTCAAGTCGCTGCTTGTCGTGTTCGAGCTGGAGGATCTGCTCTTGCTGCTGGCGGACGAGGTCGCGGTGGTGGAGAACGAGCGCCTTCAGCGCTTCGAGGTCATGAGGTAGGTCGGGGGGCAGATCCATCCGCAGCTCCACGACTTCTTATAACAAACGGTGTCGTGAAGTGGGAAGCTATTTTTGCACTCCGCCCGTCGATTCCTTCGAGAATCATCGTCAACTGCGCCCGACTGATCTCGACCCGCGCGCCGTCACCGCGCACATCGAAGGGAAACGTCCCCTGCTCCAGCCGCTTGTACAACAGCCAGAACCCGTTGCGATCCCACAGCAGCAACTTGATCCGATCCCGCCCCTTGTTGAAAAACACGAACACATCGCCACCGAACGGATCGTCGCGAAACTGGTCGCGGACTATCGCGCAGAGACCGTCGTGGGCCTTACGGAAGTCAATCGGGCTCCGACACAAGAACACCCGCACCGTGCCGGCGACGTTCAGCATCCTGACTCGAGCACCAGGATCACTCGCCGCAAGTGCTCGGCATCGAAGCCGGCGGCCACCCACACCCGGTGCCCGCTGCGCAGCACCACCTCCAACGGCATCGCCGCCGCCGGGGGAGCTGGCTCGACGACCGCGAGCTGGACGAAGCGGGGCTTCTCCGCCGGCCCACCTTCATGCCGCAGCTTGCGGTCCCACCAGTGGAGCGTGCTCTTCGGCACGCCCGACTCCACCGAAAGCTCGGCCCAGGTCAGACCGCGACGCTGCCGCCGGGCGAACAGCGCCGCCATCTGTTTGCGCTCTCGTCGTTGCCCCATGGCGGCTACCATGCCGGTACGAGCGGTGTCATGTCCAGATGGTGGTCACAGAACGCTTACATCTGATCTACCACTTCGTGCTGACGTACTCGAACTGGGAGACGGGGACGATCTGCTTCTCGGAGAGCTTCGAGAGCCTGAGCGCGGGGCTGCAGAACACGCTGTGGGAGCTGGGCGGAGTGCCACAAGCCCACCAGACGGATCGGATGACGTTGGCGGTGAACCAGATGCCACACCCGGAGGAGTTCACGCGGCGATACCGCGGGCTGCTGGACCACTACGCACTCGCGGGGCGGGCGATCCAGGCGGGGAAGGCCAACGAGAACGGCGATGTCGAGCAAAGTCATCACCGGTTCAAGGTGGCGGTGGAGCAGGCGTTGCTCTTGCGCGGGAGACGCGACTTCGCCGATCGTGCCGAATACGCCGCCTTCCTGGCGGGGGTGATGCGGCAACGCAACGCCGGTCGGCGGCAGCGGTTCGCGGAAGAACTGGCGGTGTTGCGGGCGTTGCCACGCCGACGCCTGGATGCCAGCCGGCGGCTGCGGGTGCGGGTCGGGGCGGGGAGCGCAATGCGGGTGCTCAAGAACACCTACTCGGTGCACAGCCGCCTGATCGGCGAGGAAGTCACGGTGCGGGTGCGCGCGG
>JAGSPQ010000917.1 GCA_018262385.1 Myxococcaceae bacterium
AAGGAATCGGCCACCGAGCTGACCGGGGTGATCCGCTCGCTCTACGACACCGCCAACCTGACCGGGAAGACCTGCCGGCTGGTGTTCGAGCTGCCGTCCGAGAAGGACGACAACGGCGCGGTCACCTACCGGGCCGAGTGCGCCAAGTCGGGCCTCACCGCCGCGAAGAACCGCGACGAAGAGCAGAAGGAGGCCCGCTCCGAGGGCGAGCAGCGCAAGAAGAAGGATCGGCTGGACGACAGCGACAAGCGCTTCACCCGGTCGGACTCGGACGACGCGCCGTCGCTGCAGGAATTGATGGCCCGCGAGAAGGCCCGGGTCGACGACGCGGCGAAGTTCAGCACCTTCACCACCGAACAGATCCCCGCCCGCACCCTGCCCGACTCGGTGCGGGTCTGGGTGTGGACCAGGTCGCTGCGCGCGCCGACCAAGAGCGGGCCGGCCTACCTCTACTTCTTCCCCCAGGGCTTCACCGACCGCGCCCAGGTGTACGTGCGCCAGGGCTCGAACGTGTGGACCCTGTCGGTCTCGCCGCTGACCGGGAAGGTCGCCACCGTGGCCGAAGAGCTCGAGGTGCCGAGGTCATGAGCGCCCGGGCGAACCACCGCGGCTTCACCCTGCTCGAGGCAATCATCGCGATGGCGATCCTCGCCCTCTCGCTGATGGCGATCTTCCAGATCAGCTCGCAGGCGGTCTACGCCCACGTCTACGCCAAGAAGCTCACCGTCGCGACGCTGCTCGCCCGCTCGAAGATGGTCGACCTCGAGCAGGAGCTCTACGAGAAGGGCTTCAATCTCGATGACGACGAGCAGTCGGGCGACTTCGCCGACGACGGCTGGGCCAGCTACAAGTGGCGGGCGAAGATCATCGCCCCGAAGACCAACGGGCTGAGCCCCGACCAGCTGATCGGCGCGATCTTCAACCTTCCCACCGGGGGCGGCGAGGGCGAGGAAGGCGCGGGGATGGGAGCGCTGGCGGGCCTGTTCGGCGGCGGCAAGCCTCCGCCCGGCGCGCCGGCGACCGATCCGAAGGCGGGGATGCTGGGCGCGCTGGGGCCGGCGGCCGGAATCGCCCAGCAGCAGTTCCAGACGATGATCGACACCCTGCAGAAGTCGGTGCGGGAAGTGCACCTGACGATCAGCTGGAAGGAAGGGAAGCTGACCGAGAGCATCGACCTGGTCACCCACGTGGTTTCGCTCGGGCCGGGCAGCGATCGCAACGGCGGCGCGGCCGGCGCGGCGGGAGCTCCCGGGGCCGCCGGCACCGGCTTCGTCCGGGCGGACAGCGGAATGCCGGTGCCCAACGCGGTGCCGGGCGCGGACGGCTCGATGCGCGATCCGTCGGACAACACCCTCGTCGTCCCCGCCGATCAGTTCGGCAACATCCGCCCCGGGCCGGGCGCCGGGATCCTGCCCCGCCAGTTCGCCCCCCAGGGCATGGGCGTCCCGCCGGGGCCGGGCACGCCGGGTCGGCGGCCGGGGTTCCCCCAATGAGGCGCGCGTCCCCACCGGGCTTCACCCTGATGGAGATCGTGATCGCGATCACCATCACCTCGTTCATCGGCCTGGGCATCGGGGTGGCCTTCAACAACACGATCAAGGCGAAGGAGACGATCGAGACCACCGCCGAGCACTACCGGATGCTGCGCACCGCGATGGCGCGGATGACCCGCGAGATCGGCGCCGCCTACGTCAGCGATCGCTACGACTCCAAGCGCTACCGCGACGCGTTCGACCGCCCGACCAACTTCATCGGGGCCCGCGACAAGCTGATGTTCACCACCCTCGCCCACCAGCGGCTGTCCTCGGACGCCAAAGAGAGCGACCAGATGATCGTCGAGTACCAGGTGAAGGCGTCGGTCGAGAAAGGGGTGCGCAACCGCAACGACCTGGTGCGCCGCGAGAAGGTGGTGCTCGAAGAGCGGATGGAGCGCGGCGGCAGCGAGGACGTGCTGTTCGAGGGCGCGAAGAAGATCGAGTTCCAGTACTGGAACAGCGAGCGCAAGCAGTGGGAAGACGAGTGGGACACCCGCCGCAACGATCGAAAGTCGATCCTGCCCACCCGGGTGAAGCTCACCCTCTTCGCGGTCGACGAGAACGGCAAAGAGGTCAAGTACACGACCCAGACGCGGATCATGCTCAACACCGAGATGCCGAGGTACTGATGAGACGGCTCTCGCAAAAGTTGGGGCGGAACCGCGGCGTGGCGCTGCTGCTGGTGCTGGTCGGGCTGGCGGTGCTCGGGCTGGTCGCCAACGAGATTCGCTACAACTCGATCGTCGAGATCCGGCTGGCGACCAACGAGCGCGACAACCTGCGCGCCCACTACCTGGCCCGCAGCGGGGTCGGCCTCTCGCGGCTGATGCTCAAGTTCCAGAAGCAGATGGACCAGGTGCAGATCCCGAACATCGGCGGGGCGATGAACGCCATCACCGAGGCGATGAAGGGCGGCAAGGATCCGATGGCGGCGATCCAGGGGGCGCTGACGGGCAAGGGCGGCGCGGCCGGGGGCGCTCCGTCGTCGATGTCGCTGCAGCTTTGGCGGATGGCGAAGATCGACTGCTACATGCTCCAGCAGATGATGCCGGAGGAGGACCCGAAGAAAGGGGGCCTGGCGCCGAAGACCAGCAGCGGCAAGAAGTTCGAGTTCGACGACGAGAACCCCGAGCTGGCCCAGGCGCAGGCCAGGCGGCAGTTCGGCGGCTTCGAGGGCTGCTTCACCACCGTGCTGTCGGACGAAGAAGAGAAGATCAACGTCAGCAAGCTCAACGCGCCGCAGCTGTCGGCCC
>JAGSPQ010000918.1 GCA_018262385.1 Myxococcaceae bacterium
GATCAATTCCTCGACGTGGTGGTAGCGCGCGACGGGCCGGCCCAGCTCGAAGTGCTCCTTCGCGAAGTCGACCGCCTTCTCGTAGGCGGCACGCGCGATGCCGACCGCCATCGAGGCCACCATCGGCCGGGTGGTGTCGAAGGTCTTCATCGCTCCCATGAAGCCTTCCTTCCCCTCGTAGTATTTCTCGCCGCCCAGCAGGCAGTCCTCGTGGACCCGGCAGTCCTCGAGCACCAGCTCGGCGGTCTCCGAGGCGCGCAGCCCCATCTTCTCTTCCAGCTTGCCGACGCTGAAGCCGGGGGTGCCCTTCTCGACCACGAACGCCCGATGGCCGGCGCGGCCCTTGCTCGCGTCGACGGTGGCGAAGATCACCACCCACGACGCGCGCGCGCCGTTGGTGATGAAGCACTTGCGGCCGTTGAGGACCCAGTGGTTCCCGTCCTTGCGCGCGGTGGTGCGGATCCCGGCCACGTCGCTGCCGGCGACCGGCTCGGTGAGGCCGTAGGCGCCCCACTTCGGCTCCGGGGCGGTGAAGATCCCCAGGTACTTCGCCTTCTGCTCCGGGGTCCCCATGATCGCGATCGGAGGACCGCCGAGGCCGGGCCCCGGCAGGGTGAGGATGATCGCCGGGTCGCCCCACGCCATCTCTTCGGCGCCGAGCACCGCCAGCCGGTTGGCCTGCTTGTGGCCCTTGGCCTTCTGCTCGCCCAGGCCCTCCCCTTCCCCGCCCAGCTCCTTGGGCAGCCCGCCCATCGAGATGCCGAGGTCCTTCACCTTCTGAAGGAACGCGGGCGGAATCTCGTGGTTGCGGTCGGACTCGAGGGCGATCGGCCGCACCTCGTTCTCCGCGAACCAGTGGATCATCTGGCGAACCGTTTCCTGCTTCTCCGACAGGCCGAAGTCGATCATGGCGTGGGTCCTTTCAGCTCAGCGACGGATGCAGCGAGGGAAGAGGGAACAAGTCGGGCGAGGTGAGGCTTCGGCCCAGCTCGGCGGCGGCGAGGGTGGCCTGGGCGGCCTGGGGATGCAGGCCGTAGAGGGCGAGCGTCTTCGCGTCGCGCATCCACTTCTCGGCCGGGTGGTCCTGCACGTAGCCGGCGCCGCCGAGGATCTGCACCGCCGAGTTGGAGCAGAAGAAGGCCGCCTCCATCGCCTGCGCCTGGGCAGTGGCGATGTTCGCGGTCGGGCTCTTGCCCTGGTCGAACTCCCAGGCGGCGCGCCAGACCAGCCAGCGGGCCGCGTCGACCGCGGTGGCCATGTCGGCGAGCAGGAACGCGATCGCCTGGAAGTGGCCGATCGGTTTTCCGAACGCCGCCCGCTCTTCGGCGTAGGCGCGGGCGTACTCGTAGGAGGCGTGGGCGAGGCCGACGCCGCGGGCGGCGGTGACCAGGCTCAGCCGGTCGTAGTGGGCGCGGAGCACCGCGGGCAGCGTGCCGGGCGCGTCGAGGCGGCCTTCGGCCGGAAGCCGGGCGGCCTCGAGCACCACCTCCCGCACCGGCATCGCCTGCAGGCCCAGGGTGGTGAAGGTGCGGGTGTGGCGCAGGCCCGGGTTGCCGGCCCGAACGAGGAACACCCCGGCGCCGGCCAGGCCCTTGCCCGGCTCGACCTGGGCGAGGACCAGGTGCAGCTCGGCGTCGCCGCCGTGAAACACCCACGCCTTCTTGCCGGTCAGCTCCCAGCCGGCGGGGGTGCGGGTGGCGGTGGTCTTGAAGTCGTCACTCGCTTTGCCTTCCTCGGCGGCGGCGAGCGCGGCGCGGCCGCTGGACTGCAGCAGGCCTTTGAGGGCGGCGTGGGCGGCCGGGGTCCCGAGCGCGAGCAGCAGCTGGGAGGCGGCGCCGGGGGTGTCGAGGGCGAAGGCCGCTCCGATGTCGCCGATCGCCAGCTCTTCTTCGATCAGCGCGCGGACCAGCGTCCCCATTGCCTGCCCGCCGGCGGCCTCGGGCCAGTCGACCCCGGTGAGGCCCAGCTCGCCGAACGCGGCGCGCAGCGCGTCGGTGGGTCCGCTCTTCTCGATCGCGCGCAGCTTCGGCCGCAGGTGCCGGGTGGCGAACTGCGCCACGGTGGTTTGAATCTGGGTCAGCTCTTCGCCGAGCTCGAAAGACGCCATGGGGTGAGACCTCGCGGGATTGATTCTGAAATCACCTTCAGACCTAGCCCGCGATTGACTTCGGAGTCAATCGCCCGGAGCGGGCTCCTGCCGGGGGCGGCAGCTGAGGGTGCTCAAGGTGGCGAGCAGGTGCGACTCGGGGGTGGCGCCGTCGTCGTCGATGAAGGCGACGATCACCGCCGCCTCGAGTGGAAGCACCGCGACCAGGTGGCGCTCGATCGGCGCGCTCGGCCTGGGCCGCCACTGGTAGGCAAGCAGGCGGCCCTCGCCCATCGGATCCTCGCGCAGCAGGGTGAAGTCGGGCTGGCTGCCCCAGGCGGCGACGGTGCGCTGCTTCTGCTCTTCGGTGGCCAGGCCGACGTCGGTCTCCACCGCTTCGCGCACCACCATCCGGCCGCGCAGGCTGGGGGCGGTGGCGACCATCTCGGCGACGCAGTCGGGCATCGGAGCGGCGCTCGGGGCCCAGCCGGCGGGGGCGACGAAGGAGCACTTGAGCGTCGGGGCCCGGAAGCCGGCGGGCGCGCTGGCCGCGTCGGGGGCCGAGCCCTTCTTCTGGCTGCAGCAAGCCAGCAGCAGCGCACCGAGGACCGCGATCCGGAACATCCATCGAATGTGTTTCGGCAGGGCCCCCGGGTCAATCGGCCAATTCCTGCGCGTGCTAAACCGCGCCGCCATGTTCA
>JAGSPQ010000919.1 GCA_018262385.1 Myxococcaceae bacterium
ATCACCAGGAGCTTCGAGCGCATCCACCGCAGCAACCTGATCGGGATGGGGGTGCTGCCGCTGCAGTTCGAGGAAGGGCAGGACGCGACCTCGCTCGGCCTCGACGGCTCGGAGACGTTCAGCATCGCCGGGATCGCCAATGGGCTCGCGCCGGGCAAGAAGCTGACGGTCACCGCGAAGAGCGCGGCGGGTGAGAAGGCGTTCACCGCGCTGTGCCGGATCGATACCCCCAACGAGCTCGATTACTACCGGCACGGGGGAATCCTGCAGTACGTGCTCCGGTCGCTCGCCAGGGCGTAGCGGAGGGCGGTGTCCTTTTCGGTCGCAGCCTGGTTGGTCTCGACCGTCAGCGCGCACGTGGTCCCTTTCGTGTTCCTGGCGCCCGACGGGGTCACCGGGGCCGACGACGGCGGGCGGGCGGTGGTTCGCTGGCTGGCGGGCCCCGATCCGACCGGCGCGGCCGAGTTCTCTTTGTACGCTTCGCGCGACGGCACGGCTCCATTTGCCCGCCCCCGCTACGACGCGACCGTCGACGCCACCTCGCGGCCCGCGTTCGACGGCCTCACCCTCTGGAACACCCGCGGGCTGTCGCCGGGCTGCTACCAGCCGTTCGCCGAGGTGAATGATCTGAGCGAGGGGATCAGCTGGCGAGTGGCCAACGGCGTCGTGGTGGTCGCGCCCACCGACGCGGGCAACGTGCCGCCGGCGCTGTGGGTGCTCTCGCCGGCGAACGAGCCGGTGCTGCCAAACGGCAACCTCCCGCTGCGCTACCAGGTGCTCGAGCCCGATGACCCCTCGAGCGTCTCGGTCTTCTGGGGGCTGCCCGATGGTGGAGGCGCGCGGGTGGCCGGTGGGCTCGCCGTCCCGCCGGGAGGGACGGTGGCGACGGTGATCCTCCCCGCAGCAGAGATCCCCGCCGGTGGCGCCTGGCTGCGCTTCGAAGTCCTGAGCGCGGACGGGCGCAGCTGCAGCACGTGGTGGGGCGGGCGCTTCGAGCCGAAGGGCCAGAGCGCCGCCGACGACGGTGGAACAGCCGATGGAGGCGCAGCAGACGCCGGAGACACCAAGGGCCAACCTCGCGGATGCGGGTGCGGCGCGGGGGCCGACTCCGTCAGTGCGTGGTTGGCCCTGGTGGCCCTGGGGCTGAGACGAAAGGCTACTGCGGGGTGATGCGGCCGGCGTCCACCGGAGAGATGGTCCCCGCGTCCTTGATGAAGTCGACCAGCACGTCGGCCATCACCTCGCGCGAGACTCCTTGCCCGTCAGCGAACATCAGGTAGCCGTCGCCTCCGCCGTTGGTGAAGTCGTTGGTCGAGAGCGTGTAGAGGGTGGAGTCCTTCGCCACCGGGGTGCCGTCGGCCAGCGCCACGCTGAGCACCCGCGAGCCCGCGTCGAGGGTCGTGCCCCAGGTGAACTTGAACCCCGAGATCTGCGGGAAGCGGCCGTTCACGGCGGGCATCGCGCCGACCCCGTGCTCGAGCGCGGCCCACAGCTGGGTCCCGGTCACGGTGCGGGTCACCACGATGTTTCCGAAGGGAAGAACGGTGAAGACGTCTCCGCGGACCAGGTCACAGGGCGTGGCGACCGAGCACCCGGTGCGGACCACCGGCATCCCGGCGTCGACCACCACGTAGGCGGACGGGAGCGACGCGCGCAGGCCGCCGCCGTTGGTGAGCGCGAGGGTCGAGCCGTAGCGGAGCCGAATCGCGTCCGCGGTGAGGTTGCCGATCGGAGCTTCACCCACGCGCTCGATGGTGCCGTTGCGCAGGAAGACGCCGGTGGTCTTTCCAATCGGCACGTCGAGCACCGGACCGACCGAGGCGCGATAGGGCGCGAGCATCGCGTCGATCGCCGGGTCCTTCGCGGGGCCTCCGTCGGCCTGGAACCGGTCGACGTACGGGGTGACGAAGGCCACCTGGGTGTTGGTCACTGCGTTGGTTCCGGTGTGGACGGTCATCGAGACCCGCGCGTAGGTGAGGCCCTTGCTCTTGTTCTCGACCACCGGCTGCCCGTTGACGATCGAGCTGAACTGGATGTCCGTGTGGTCGCCGAGGATCGCCGCGAACCCATTCAGCTGGGCAGCGAGGGTCAGCAACGGCCCGTTCACTCCGCCGTCGGAGAACACCTGGGTCGCGCCCATGTGAACGAGGGCGATCACGATGTTGGCTCCTGCGGCCTTCGCCGCGATCACCGCGGCGTTCGCCCTGGTCGCCGAGGCCGCCATGGTGTCGACGGTGATCGGGCCGAGCTTGCCCACGCCGATCAACGAGGCGGCGTCGTCGTTGGTGATTCCCACGATGCCGACCTTCACTCCGCCGACGTCGATGAGGTGAAAGGGCGAGGCGACGTTGTTCAGCGTGCCGGTCAGGTTGTTGAGGTTGGTGCTCACGTACTTGTACGTGGCGAGGGTGATCATCTGCTGCAGGTGAGCGGTGCCGCGATCGAAGTTGTGATTGCCGAACGTGTTCGCCTGAACCCCCATCAGGTTGAGCGCCTTCACCGCCGGGTCCTCATTGAAGAAGGAAGACAGCGGGGGCGAGGCGCCGAACTCGTCACCGGCAGTGACGATCAGCGTGTTGGGGTTGGTCGCCTTCTCCCGCTGGAACCACGCCGAGAGGGCCGACGCGCCACCGGTGGGGCGGCTGATCATCACAGTGCCGCCATCGGGGTTGGGCCCAAGCGCGGTCCCGGGATCGAGCTGCCCGTGCCAGTCGCTGATCGAGAGGATCTGGATGCTCACCGGGAAGCCGGCGTCGGCCGTGCCGCCGCCGGTGCCGCC
>JAGSPQ010000920.1 GCA_018262385.1 Myxococcaceae bacterium
CTCGATGTCCTCGACCGCTGCCCAGCGGCCGGACAGCAGAGCGACCGCCGAGCTGTAGCGCGACGAGGTTCCCGGGCTCGCCGGAATGGTGGGCGGGATCTCGCAGGCGAAGCGCTTCGCGCCGGCGCTGTTGAGGGCGATCAGCTGGGTGGAGTTCCCATAGGACGCGGCGGCGATCAGCAGGTCGCCCTGGCGGGTGGCGATCGAGTCGGTGACCGAGCCCCAGATCCCCGAGGTGGCCGAGGCGAGGTTCGTCTGCCAGTCGACCGCCGCCGAGCCCGACGCCAGCCGGATCGCCTCGACCCGGGGCTGAATCTGCGGGCACGGGCAGGTGGGGCAGCAGGGCGAGGGCGGGTCGACGAGCAGGGTCCGGGTGTTCGACCCGATCAGCACGTTCTTGATCAGCGCTCCCGCGGGGGCCTCGGCGCGCAGCGTCCCGTCGAGCGCCGAGCGCACCTGGCCGCCGTTGACGATCACCTCGCCGCGCCAGGCCCCGACCGGCAGGTCGGCGCCATGGTCCAGCGGCACCCTCCACCGCTCGGCGCCCGAGGCGGTGAGCGAGACCAGCTGGGCCAGCGGCGGGATCGGATTGAGCGACGAGCGGGGGACGAAGCCCAGGTAGAGGTGGTTCTGCTCGTCGACCACCGCGCCGGTCAGCGCGCCGTCGAAGAACCGGGTGAAGCTCACCGCCCCGGTCGCGGGCTCGAGCTTCAGCAGCGCGCTCTGCCGGTGATTCTGCGCGCTGCCCTGGTACCGCGCCCCCACGACCCAGATCCCGGTCGCGTCGGCAGCCAGCGCCTTCACCTCGAAGAAGTTGGCGACGTCGGGCGCGTTGGGAATCCCAGCGTAGAAGTCTCGGGTCCACTGGGGCGCTCCGTCGGCGATCGCCACCGCGCCGACGCTGTAGGGCATCGCGTAGACGAGCTGGTCGCCGGCGATCAGGTGCAGCGGCTCGGGCTCGTAGCCGACGTAGCCGGCCAGCAGCTGGCGAAACCGCAGCTGGCCATTGCGGGTGAACGAGGTGGCCGCGCACCGGGTGCAGGCGTTGCAGTAGTCGCCGGCCAGCCCGCCGAACGCGCACTCGACCCAGTACAGGTTCTCGGCCGAGTCGGTGACCCCGCGGAAGCCCGAGACGTACCCCGGGAAGTCGTAGCTCCACGCCTCGACCAGCGGCGTGGGGTCTGGCCGCTGGCAGACGTTCTGCTGACAGATTCCCTGCCCCTGGCAGGCGCTCGCCGAGGCGCAGGTCGCTCCGTCCGGAACCGGCAGCGCCTTGCACTGGCCGAGCAGGCAGACCCGGGCGGTCGAGCAGTCGGACGCTCCGCAGGCAGTGCCGTCCTGGGCATCGGTCTCGACACAGCCTCGCACCGGGTCACAGCTGGCGACCTTGCACGGATCCTTCGGAGCGGCGCAGCTCGCCGGAAGGTGCACGCACCCGCCGGCCGGATCGCACGCGTCGATCGTGCAGCGATCCGTGTCGGCGCAGTCTCGCGCCGTGCCCAGGCACACCCCCTTCACGCAGGCCCCCCCGAGGAAGCAGGCGTTGGTCGAGACGCAGCTGGCGCCGTCGGCCGCCGCAGACTCGACGCAGGCGCCGCTGAGCGGGTCGAAGGCGCTGGTCAGGCACGGGGCCGAGGGCGTGCAGGCGGGGACGGGCACTGCCTCGCCGTCGAGCGCGACCTCGAAGCGATTGACGCCATCCGACAGCGTGAGCAGCCCTTCCGCCTTTCCTTCGGCGAGCGGCTCGAAGCGCACCGCCAACTGCAGCTGCGACCCGCCGGGGACGTTCACCTCGCGCTCGGTCGAGAACGGGCCGGTGATCGTCAGCGTCAGCGCCCGGTCGGCCCGCGAAGGGTTGCGCAGCCCCAGCCCCTGGCGCGTGGGGTGGCCGAGGAAGGTCCGCTCGAAGTGGAGCGCCCGCGCGGAGACCTCGACCTCGCCGACCACCGACCGCACCCCGCCCCGCTCGCAACCGAGCAGGGCCACCAGCAGCAGCAGAGATCCCCAGCGCATGCGCGCCGCTGAGCAAGCCGGGGGCCACTTCCCCCCCTGCGTGGAATCACGGCGTTGCCTCCGCTGCGCCCCTCAGATTTCCGTCGAACTGCTAACTTCCCCGCGCCCATGACGATCGACCCGCACCACCAGGAGCTGTTCGACTGGCTCGTCGACGGCGCTCCCGGGGCCCCCACCCCGATGATGGTGGTGGGGAAGCTCGGTCGCGGGCTGCGCGCCGGCGGCGTCCCGGTCGACAAGGTCAACGCCTTCGTCCGCACCCTCCACCCGCATGTGGCGGGGCGGCGGTTCGCCTGGGATCCGAGCCTTCAGGACGCGGCGGTGGCCGAGCTGCCGTGGGAATCGACCACCGGCGCCGAGTACCTCAACAGCCCGGTGTTGCGCGTGACCCACACCGGCCTCGAGGTGCGCTGCCGGCTGGATGGCGCCACCCTCGCGTTCGAGCAACTGCAGGGCCTGCGCAGCGAGGGGCTGACCGACTACGTCGCGGTGCCGATGAAGTTCATGGGCGGCGCGGTCAACGTGATCAGCTTCGCCACCCGCACCCCGGGCGGCTTCACCGACGCGCAGCTCGAGGCGATTCGCTGGGTGGTCCGGCCGCTGAGCCGGGTCGGAGAGACCCTGGCGTTGATGCGCACCGCGGTGAACCTGCTCAACACCTACGTCGGCCGCAACGCCGGAGAGCGGATCCTCAAGGGGAAGATCCAGATCGGCGACACCGAGAGCATCCGCTGCGTGATCTGGTTCTCCGACCTGCGCGGCTTCA
>JAGSPQ010000921.1 GCA_018262385.1 Myxococcaceae bacterium
ACGGCCCACGGCCGCCGACGCTCACCCCATCGGGGCAGATCCAGTTCGGGTACGTAGGGGCGGGGCCGCACTGCGCGGGTAGACAGGCCTCGCGCGGTGGCGCCGGCGCGAGAAACGTCGAGCACCTCTGGGCGCGACACGCCACGCGCACCTCGCCCGGGTGGTCGGTGCGAGCGCCGTCGTCGAGCATGATTGGTCCGGGTGCGCAGCCGCAGCGCCGTCCGCCGGTCGAGCAGCGGCCCACCTGCGCTCGAAAGCGCTCGGCGTCGGAGCGGTTGACGCCCTTCACCGCCTGGGTTCCGCAGCAACTGACCTGCAGCCTGACGAGGACGCACTCCGAGTCATCGGTGCCGCGCTGATCCGGCGGCTGAGGGTTCGCGCACCGTCCTGTTCTTGCGGCAGCGACGGATCCCTCGCTCCCTGCGGGCGCGGGCCGAAGCTGGTCGTCACCTACCAGTAGGGTTGACGCTGGGCGCATACCCCAAATGGGGTACGACGCTGCGGGAGGCCGTTCACTAGAACTGAGGGATGTCCTCGGCCCTCGTCGCGATCCTGTGCGCAGTTGTCATCCTCGGTTCGACCGACGCCCGCGCAGCCACCGTCATCACCACCAAGGACGGCAAGAAGCACTCGGGCATGATTCTCCAGCAGCTCGATCGCGGGTACCTCTTCAAGCTCAACGACGGCTCGACGGTGGTGATCGACTACGCCACGGTTGATGCAGTTGAGACCGCGCCGGCGAGGGCCGTCGAGCCTGCGAGAGAGGCCGCTCCTGCACCCGTCGAGGCGCCCGCGCCGCCACGGCCTGCGGACGAGCCACGCCGCCCCCTACTGATTGAAGGAGCCCAGGCCGAGCCCAAGCGGCCCCTCAAACAAGCCGGGGAAGCCCGGGTCCTCGAAGAGGAAGCGCGTGGCGTCACCCTCAGCCAGCGGGTGTTGCTCAAGCAGGAGCGCGGCACCCTCAACGAGGAGATGCCCGGCCTCGGAACGTCGATCACCTCCGAAATTTTCGGCGGCTTGTTCGTGATCGCGGGCTTCGCGATGATTCCGTACGCCATCCCGGTGCCCGTCTGGCTGCAGCAGAGCTCCCCGGTGGATGAAGGCCGCGAGGGGCGTCAGACTCTGATCGCGATTTCTGCCGGAGTGATGATCGTCGCGGGCATCACCTTCCTCGCCATCGGGACCATCGCCCTGATCAAGAGGATCATCACACGCGCGAAGATCAGTCGACGACTGAGTGAGGTCGACGAAGAGCTCGAGGCGCTGGGAGAAAAGCCGCAATCCGTCTTCGAGAGCCTCGCTCCTGCCGGCGTGAGCCCCAACGGCTCGCCGCTGACGCTCGCCCGCTTCTGAAGTCCACCCCCCACTTCGCCGAGGTATCCGGATGAACAGGCTGCTCGCAGTCATTGCTGTTTCGACGCTCGTTGGATGCGGAGGCGCAGCCGCAGGAACAGGAGGCGGGGCCGGCGGCGGCGCAGGTGGAGGAGCCGCGGGTGGTGCGGGAGGCGGCAGCTCGGGCGGAACCCCCGTGACGGTGAGCCCGACCAGCGCCACCACCGCAATCCCCACGGTCCAGAACTGCACCGGCGCCACCTACGGGTCCAAGGGTGACCTGCCAGCCGTCAATCTCCCCGTCTTCGCCGGAAGCACTGAAGTCACGGCGCTCACGCTCCGCTACGACATGAGCAGCTACTTCGGGGAGCCGACCCGGAAGGCAGTCATCTCCTGGGAAGGCGCCGGTGGCCTGTCGAGCGTGCAGTGGCTGGCCGAAGTCCAGAATCCCCAGGGGCTCCAGTACGTCACCGGGTCCGGCAAGCGCGTCTTCGCCTCGTACCTCGTCGGCTCGATCAAGGACGCAGGCCAGGGGTTCGGCATCGACTCCACCGGCAGCCCAAGCTGGTCGCAGACGTTCGTCACCTACGACAGCTCGACCGGAGTGGCCAATGGAGTCACCGATGTCGAGGCGAAGAACATCTACCGAGGGTGCTTCAAGCTCGCGCAGGTCAGCCTGCTGAAGCTCAGCGGGAATCCCGCCCTGAAGCGGTAGCCGCTTACTTGTTGGCGTTGGTCCAGGTGCTGCCGTTCCAGCGCAGGATCGTCGCGCCGTCGCCGACGGCCCACACGTCGTTGGCTCCGCTGCCCCAGACGCCGCGCAGATCGGTCGTCGTCCCGCTCGCCGCCGCCGCCCACGCAGTGCCATTCCAGTGGACGATCGTCCCGTACTCACCCACGGCCCAGAGGTCGTTGGGCCCGCTTCCCCACAACGACACCAGGGTGTGCGTCGAGGCCCTCGCCACGTCGGCCCACGCGCTCCCATTCCACCGCCGGGTGGCGCCGAAGAGGCCGACCGCCCACACGTCGTTCGGCCCGCTGCCCCACACACTCTCGAGATCATCGGTGACGAAGCTGCTCGTCACCGTCGTCCAGGTGGTGCCATTCCATCGGACGATGATCCCACCCAGGCCGACCGCCCAGGCGGCGCTCGACCCGGTGCCCCAGACCCCGTAGAGGTTGAAGACCATGTTGCTGGTCACCGTGCTCCAGGCGGTGCCGTTCCAGCGCAGCGTCGTCTTCTGGCCGCCGACCGCCCACACCTCGCCCGGGCCAGTGCCCCAGACGTCGTAGAGCCAATCGGTCGTCGCGCCCGCCACGCTGGCCCACGCGGTCCCGTTCCACCGGAGGATTGTCCCTTCGTCGTTCTGGGGGTGATGACCGACGGCCCACACGTCGCTCGCGCCACTGCCCCAGACGGCCCGGAGCGTGTTCGTCGTCCC
>JAGSPQ010000144.1 GCA_018262385.1 Myxococcaceae bacterium
GGCCAGTACCTGGCCCTGCTGGGGATCCCGGCGTTCACCTTCGGCGCGCTGCTGGCGCTCAAGCACATCGAAGAGCTGCAGGTGGCGGCGCGGCAGACCTCTCGGGTCGACCTGTTCTCGTCGCGCGAGAAGAAGATCAACGACGACTTCGCCGGGCTCTCCGCCCAGGTGAAGGCGGCGCTCAAGGCCGCGGGCGTCGAGACCGCCGACGAGTTCTCGGCCAGGCTCTCGGGCAGGCCCGAGCTCGAGGCGGTCGCGGCCGCCGCGCAGCAGACCCTGCAGGAAATGGAGTCGGATCCGCAGACCGCCCAGGCGCTCGCCCAGGCGGCCCAGCTGAAGGCCGAGCAGGAGCAGATCACCGCCCGGCTGCTCGAGATGAGCGGCGGCTACATCCGCGACGAGCGGGACGTGATGCGCGAGCTGACCCGGGTGCGCGAGTCGCTCGGCCGCCCTGCGCCCGCGCCCGTCGCGGCCGCCCCGGTGGTGGAAGAGTTCCAGGCGGTGCCCACCGACCCGGCCGAGACGTTCGAGGATCCGATGCCGGCGCTGATGGTGCTCGGCGCCGACCTGTTCAACACCGATGTGCCCAGCCTGTGGGGCGCGCTGAAGGACCGCAGCGCGCAGTACGTCGCCGCCCTCTCCGATCGCCGGCTGCATGGCGTCGAGGTCGACAAGGACGGGCGGGCGAGGGTGCTCGCGCCCGGCCGCACCGTCCCCGCCGGAGAGCTGCCGGGCAAGGATCTCGACCTCGTCTACCTGGCGATCCGGATGACCCTGATCGAGAAGTACTCCGCGCAGGCGAAGGTGCCGGTGATCTTCGAGGACGCGTTCAAAGGCGCGATCGACGACGCCAAGCTCCCGCTGGTGGTCCGGATGCTCAAGCACCTGGGAACGCTGACCCAGATTCTGCATGTCACCCCCGTCAGCCATGCTGCCTCCCCAACGGATCCGGTGTTGGCCCTGTAGAGCAGGGCAGGGGGAGCAGATGGCCATTCTCGAGAAGGACACCCGGCGCCAGTTCGGCGATCGCGGCGAAGGGCTGGCGGTGGCGCTGCTCGAGCGCGCCGGCTACGAGATCCTCGAGCGCAACGTCAGCTGCCGGTACGGCGAGATCGACATCATCGCGGTGAAGGACACCGTGCACTGCTTCGTCGAGGTGCGCAGCCGCGCGACCGACGTGTGGGGCGTGCCGGCGGAGTCGGTGATCTTCGCCAAGCAGCGCAAGGTGGTGAAGGCGTCGATCTGGTGGCTGCAGCGCCAGCGGCTGCTCGAGCGGGTGCCGGTGCGCTTCGACGTCGTCTCGGTGGTGGGGCGGGGCCCCGACGCGCGGGTGGAGCACCTCCCCGGCGCGTTCGACGCCGGGTTCTAGTTGCCCGGGCGCGGCGCTCGCTGTAGCAGCCTGTCCCATGAGCGGCCGCCTGTTCCTCGTCGCGACGCCGATCGGCAACCTCGACGACCTCACCGCCCGGGCGATCTCGACCCTGAAGGAAGTGCACTTCATCGCCTGTGAGGACACCCGCCACTCGCGGATCCTGCTCGACCACTACGGGATCAAGAAGCCCACCGTCAGCCTGCCGGCCTTCGCCGAAGGCGAGCGCGCGGGCGGGCTGCTCGATCGGCTCGAGGCGGGCGAAGACTGCGCGCTGATCACCGACGCCGGCTCTCCGGCGATCAGCGATCCGGGCGAGCGGCTGGTCAGCGAGGCGGTCGAGCGGGGGATCGCGGTGATTCCGATTCCCGGCCCGACGGCGCTCGTCGCCGCGCTGTCCGCTTCCGGCCTGCCGACTGCCCGCTTTCACTTCCTCGGCTTCCTGCCCCGCACCGCCAGCGACGCCGACGCGATGCTCGAAGAGGTGAAGGGGCTGTCGGCGACGATCGTGCTCTACGAGTCGCCGCGCCGGATCGCCGAGTCGCTGCAGCGGCTGCTGCGCGTCTTCGGAGATCGCCGCGCCTGCCTCGGCCGCGAGCTGACCAAGCTCCACGAGGAGCTGGTGCGCGGATCCCTGGGCGAGCTGGCCGCCCGCTACGCCGGCCAGGAAGTGAAGGGGGAGGTGGTGATCGTGGTCGAGGGCCGCACCGCCTCCACCCGCTGGAGCGAGGAGGAGGTCCGCCACGCGCTCGCCACCGGGCTGGCGCGCGGCGAGAAGCTCAAGGGGCTGTCGACCCAGCTGGCCGAGGCGAGCGGGTGGCCCGCCAAAGAGCTCTACCGGATGGGGCTGGCGCTGAAGGCCTGATTTTTCGGGGTCAGGGCGCAGCCGTCGCCGGGCAGAACCCGGAGCTCGGCGCGCACGCCTTGAAGTACTCGTAGGGGCCGGTGGCGTCCGAGCAGAAGAACTGCAGATCCGCCTCGTTCTCCACCAGGTACGACTTGCAGGTCAGCCCGCCCGGACCCTGGAGGTTGCAGCCGAGGTCGCTGCTGGTGCTGCAGTCGAAGATCACCCCGCCGCAGTCGAAGCCGGCCGGGCACTCGTCGCTGAGCAGGCACTCCAGCCCACAGAACCGGGAGGTGGTCCCTTCGGCGACGAAGCCCAGGCAGTGGCCCTCGATGTAGCCGGGAGTGCCGGGCGAGCCGAAGTCGCAGGTGGTTCCCGAGTTCGTGCACGACTTGCAGTCGGTGCGGGTGGCCCGCGTCGCGCAGACGCCGGTGGTCTTGTTGCAGAACTGATTGACCGGGCAGTAGGTGTTGTCGCGGCAGAAGTTGGTGCACATCCCGCCGTTGCAGGTCTTCTTCGGCGCGCAGTCGCCGTCCTTGCGGCAGCCCGGCTTGCAGGTCAGCGTCGAGGCATTGCAGATCTGATCCAGCGGGCAGTGCTCGTCGAGGGTGCACGGCCCGGCGGGGATGCACCGGTTGTTGGTGATGTCGCAGAAGAACGCCATCGGGCAGTCGGCGTTGCTGGTGCAGGCAGCGGTCGATTGGCAGAACCCCAGCGGGTTGCAGAAGTTGGGCGGGGCAGGGGGCACCGGCGGCTTGCACCCCAGGTCGCTGAGGCACTTGCACCTGCCCGTCCCCTCGGGATTGGTCGGGGTGACCTTGTCGCAGAGGTTGGCCGGGCCGCACGCCGCGTCGCTGATGCAGGTGCACCGCTCGCCGCCCGGATCCTTCTGGTAGCCGGTGGGGCAGCACGCATCGCCGATGCAGACGCAGGCGCGCACGCTGGCGCTGTACTTGTGGTTCGGCGGGCAGCACGCGTCCTTCGCGCAGACGCAGTCCTTCGCCAGCGGGTCGAACACGAAGTCCACCGGGCAGCACAGATCCGACGCGCAGACGCACGCCAGCTTGGTCGGCGCGGCGTCGAACACGTAGCCGACCGGGCAGCAGCTGTCGCCGGCGCACTCGCAGCTCCGGGTCGTCTCGTTGAAGGTGTACCCGTCGGGGCAGCAGTTCTGCGCCGCGCAGGTGCACTTGGTCTCGGCCTCGATCCAGCGGTGATCCTTCGGGCAGCACTGCTCGGCGCGGCACACGCACGCCTCCGAGCCGGTCGAGTACTGGAACCCCAGCGGGCAGCAGCTGGTGGTGCGGCACTGGCAGACGCCCTCTTCACACGAGTACCCGGTCGGGCAGCCCTCGTCGGTCGAGCAGATGCACTTGTCGCCGTTGAAGGTGTAGCCGTTGGGGCAGTCGGCGTTGAGCGCGGTGCGCGAGCACCCGGTGGCGAGCAGCGCGAACACCAGCAAGAGAGGGGCGCGGGTCATTTGGCGAACGCGTACTCGAGGCGGAGGATCGCGCCCGGAGGAGGAATGTAGGTGCCGAGGAACACGATGCTGTTGGTGTCCAGCCGGTACTGCCAGCCGCTGACCGGATCCTGGGGAATCACCGCCCCGTTCACCCTCACCGTCAGCGAAGACAGCAGCGGCTTCAAGGTCAGCGGGAAGACCCGGCGCAGGGTGTTGAGCGCCTCGGCAATCGACACCAGGGTTCCCTCGAACGAGGCGTCGCAGATCGAGCCGACCACCCCGCCGGTCTTGGTCGACACCGAGGCGTAGCGAAACGCCGGCTCGGCGAGGCTGCCGTAGTAGTTCGCTTCACCGGCGGGCGTGCACCCCACCGGCGTCGAGCCGGCGATGGTGCTGAAGGTGACCAGCGCCTCGTTGCCTTTGCCCTTCGCCGTGCGGAACACCCGGGCGAAGTGATCCGGCGTGCCGAAGCTGCTGTCGTCCTCGTCGGTGACCACGATCACCGCCAGCGCCGCGTTGGGGCGCAGGAAGCCGACGTTGGTGCCCCCGGGCGCGATGTTCACCCCGGTCACCGCCAGCTCCGCCATCCGCAGCCCCTGTTCCCACCGGGTGCGGGAACCGGAGAAGGTGGTGTTCGCCTCGAAGACCGCCTTCGGGTCGGGGGTGGTGAGCTTGATCACCTTGGTGGTGCCGCGCAGCTTGCCCAGATCGAGCGCGTTGGTGGTGGTCACTCCCATCTGCCAGCTCACCTTCAGCGTCAGCAGCGCGGCGAGGAACCGATCGAAGTTGTTCACCAGCGTCTTGCGCTGGTTGGCCATCGAGCCCGAGTCGTCGATGACCCAGAGGATGTCGACGATCCCGTCGGCCTGCTTCACCAGGTCGATCTGGGTCGCGTCGATGCGCGGCGGATCGACCACCACCACCCGGCCGGTCACCGAGCGCTCGATCTTCGGCGGCTTGATCTCCACCGGCGACAGCCGCGGCGCCGCCACCTCGGGGGCCGCCGAGCCGCGGCCGTTCTCTCGCCCGACCCGATCGCAGGCGGACGAGATCAGCGCGGAAAGCAGCAGCCAGAGGGCACGTTTCATCGGCGTGTGGACATTGCGAGAGTGGCCCTCGTCGTGCAAGCAGGATGCTCAACCTTCAAGCGCGCTTTCCCATTCAATGAGTTGCAGCCTTCCCACTTCCCGCCTACGACACCGGCGTCGCATGCGAACTCTTGCTGCCACATTTCTGATCGTTTCGGCTCTTGGTTGCCATTGCAGCCCAACTGATCCCTCGCCCGTGAAGTTGAGGCTGAAGAACACCTCGAACGCGGCGATCTTCGTCGACGACACCGACGACAAGTTCGGCCTGCAGGTGCAGCGCAACGTCGGCGGCACCTGGCTGGGCTTCGACGAGAAGCTCAAGTGCGCCTGCCTGTCGTGCGATCAGATCTGCGGCGGCGCCTGCCCGTGCGATGGCGGCTCTCCTGCCTTCGTTCGCAAGGTGCTGCCGGGCGACAACTTCGAGCGCACCTGGAATGGGGTGGTCCAGGTGCAGTCTCCCAGCGGCTGCGCCGACGGTTGCCTGCGCGCCGAGAACGCTCCGCTCGACGAGACGTTCAACCTCCAGCTGTGCTACCAGAGCGAGATCCTCGGAGTGGATCTGCCCGATGGCGGCCGGCTCGCCGCCGTCTACCCCCGGCCCGATCAGACCTGCGTCGACAAGGAGTTCCGGGTGGCCGACGGGGTGGCCGAAGTCAGCCCGCGCAAGGGCACCGTCTGCACCACCCAGCTCGACTGCGTCGGCATCGGCGAGCTGTGCCTGTCGGGCACCTGCACCGCCGGCTGCCCCGCCAACGGCTACCCGGTGCTCGGCGCCGGGTACGCGCTGCGAATCGCCTCGGACGATCTGGGCTTCTTCACCTCGACCGCCGACGCCGGCACCTCGGTGCTCGCCGGCAGCGGAGAGATCACCTCGGTCATCTACAACGGCGGCACGATGACGGTGCGGCTCAAGCGCCTGGGCCCGGCCAGCGAGGTGCTGACCGGTGCGGTCTACGTCACCTTGCCGATGGGCCAGGCGGCGCCGCTGACCCAGGGCTCGACGGTGAGCGTCCAGCTGTTCGACGGCTCCAGCAGCACCAACCCCGAGAACCGGGCGCTCGTCATCCGCGACGCCACCGGCGCGCTGCTCTTCGCCGCCGATCAGGCCCAGCAGGGGACGCTGCTCAAGCCGGCCGACACCGCCCCGTTCACCGTCTCTTTCAGTGCGCCGCTGGTCGGGTGCCGGTTCAACGAGTGTGGAAAGCAGCTCTTTTTCAAGACACGGTTCACCGCCGCGCCGGTCGAGTCGATGCTCGAGCCGGGCAAGTCGGCGCTGCTGACCATCCCCCAGGGGGCTTTTCGGGCCCTCAACGTCACCAGCGGGACCTACGGGACGACTTCCTGCAAGTTGTTCGACATTCGTCCCTTCGCCATCTGGCGGGAGAAGGCGCCGTAAGCTAGCGTCTGCGCCCACTTATGCCGCCGGGCACGCTCGCTCCGGACTTCGATCGCGGGCGACGAATTGGAAAGTACGAGATCCTCACCCGCCTCTCAATGGGAGGCATGGCGGAACTCTTCCTTGCCTACGTCGCCGGCCCTGGGGGCTTCCGAAAATACGTCGCTGTGAAGCAGATCCTTCCTGACATCAAGAAGGACGAGAGCTTCGTGAAGATGTTCCTCGACGAGGCGCGGATCACCGCCGCGTTCACCCACTCGAACATCGGGCAGGTCTACGACCTGGGCGAAGAGCAGGGCGAGCTGTACCTCGCGATGGAGTTCATCTCCGGGCAGAACCTGGAGCAGATCATCAAGCGCGCCGCCAAGCGCGAGGTGCTGCTGCCGATCGGGTTTGCCTGCCGGGTGGTGCGCGACTCGGTGCTCGGGCTCCACTACGCCCACCACTTCACCGATCAGTCCGGCCGGCCCGCGCCGGTGGTGCACCGCGACGTCAGCCCGAAGAACGTGATGGTCACCTACACCGGTGACGTGAAGATGATCGACTTCGGGATCGCCAAGGCCCGCAACCGGCTCAACCGGACCCAGGTCGGGATCGTCAAGGGCACCAGCGGGTACATGTCGCCCGAGCAGGTGCGCAACGAGACGCTCGACGGGCGCACCGATCTGTTCGCCGCCGCCGTGTTCCTCCACGAGATGCTCACCGCCCAGCGGCTGTTCACCGCCCCTTCCGACGCGGCGATGATGCTGAAGATCGTCGAGGGCGAGATCCAGCTGCCGAAGAACCTGAACCCGAAGGTGCCCAGCGCGCTCTCGGACGTGGTGATGAAGGGGCTGGCCCGCAAGCGCGAGCACCGCTTCGCCACCGGCAAGGAGTTCGCCAAGGCGATCGAGCAGGCCTGCCCCGAGCTGTTCGACGAGGATCAGAGCGCCGCGCTGATGACCCAGCTGTTCGACGACAAGATCCAGACCACCCGCGCGCTGCTCGAGCTGGCCAACAGCAACGACACCGGCAACCTCACCAAGGCGGTGCAGGAGCTGGCGAGCGAAGACCTCGAGTCGAGCACCCCGAAGGGACGCAAAGCCGCGGTGAAGGCGACGCCCGCGCCGCGGCCGGGGCTGCCGAAGAAGCCGACCCTCTCGAAGCAGAACCTGAAGCCGGTCTCGGACGAGCCGCCCCGGCGCAACTCGTCGGCCTCGATCAAGGACCTCGACGCGACGATGCCGCCCAAGTCGCGGCCGCAGAGCTCGGGCAACCTCGGCGCCAACCGCTACGCCTCGAAGGTCGGGCGCGACTACGCGATGTACGACGAGCCGGAGGTGCCGACCGACACCTCGTCGTCGGCCAGGCGGGCGCCGCTGAAGTCTTCCCGCAAGCTGCCCCAGATCACCGGCGATGGAACCGACACCCACCGCGGGGTGAGCCCGAAGAA